>JAKEHD010000695.1 GCA_022615215.1 Blastocatellia bacterium | reverse complement strand
TGGAGTCTTCGCGCGACCCGCGCGGTCTGACCGTCGTTACCTCGGATCGCCGCCTTGCGCTCGCGGTTCGCTGGCGCGGAACTTCCGTCGTGAGGTCGGGCGAGTTCCGTCGGCAGATCGAAGAGGCCGCCCACTGCGCCCCGCCTGCCGAAGACGGAGAAGATATTGAGATCGACGACCTTGAGGGCTGGATGAGGTATTTTGGGGAAACGATGAATGATGAATGATGAACCATGAAGAGAGTTCATCGTTCATCATTCGATTTGGAGGTGAGCACTATGGCTGAGATGAAGACCGAAGAGCGTCCTCGCGCGTATCGCGATGTCAAGGTGGGCGAATTGCTCACGCTGCTTGCGCGGGACTATCCTCAAAAGGAAGCCTTGATCTATCCCGATCGCAATCTGCGATACGACTTCAGCCAGCTCGAATGGTACGCCCGGCAGATAGCCAGAGGGCTGCTCAGTCTCGGCATAGAGCGCGGCGACCGCGTGGCCGTGTGGTCGCCTAATATTCCTGAATGGGTCGTGCTTCAATTCGCCCTGGCAAAGATCGGCGCTGTTCTCGTCACTGTCAACACGAGCCTGCGCGCCGCCGAAATCCAGTATCTTCTGAGACAGTCCGAGACCTCGACCCTCATCACAGTATCGAGTTTTCGAGATGTCGATTATGTTCAGACCATATACGAATTGATACCCGAACTGCGCGGCTCCGAAGAGGGGGCGCTCCATTCGATGAGGTTCCCTTATCTGCGAAACATCGTCTATATAGGCGACGAGCACCCCGGCGGAATGATCCGCTACGATTCGCTGCTCTCGCGCTCGGAAAGCGTAAGCTGTGAGTGCCTCGACGCACACTCGGATGCGCAAGACCTCGACGACGTTATAAACATGCAGTACACCTCCGGCACGACGGGCTTTCCTAAGGGGGTGATGCTCACTCATCGCAACATAGTCAATAACGGATACTGGCTCGGAGAAGGGCTTGCGCTCACGCCTGAAGACAAGCTGTGCGTGCCCGTGCCGTTTTTTCATTGCTTCGGGTGCGTGATAGGAGTGCTAGGCGGGTACACGCATGCGACGGCCCTAGTCCCGCTCGAATGGTTCGACCCTCTGCGCGTGCTCCAGTACGTGGAGCGCGAGCGATGCACCGCTCTCTATGGGGTGCCGACCATGTTCATAGCCGAACTCGAACAACTCGATTATCACAACTACGACATGTCAAGCCTGAGAACCGGGATCATGGCCGGATCGCTCTGCCCCGAACCTCTCATGCGCAAAGTGATGGAGAAGATGAATCTCACAGAGATGACCATCGCCTACGGGCTGACCGAAGCATCTCCGGGAATAACCCTCACGCCCAGATCAGACAGCGTGGCGCTGCGAACACAGACCGTAGGCCGCGTGCTGCCCGAAGTCGAGGTGAAGATCGTAGACCCTGCGACGGGCGAAGAGTGTCCGCCGGGACAGGCGGGCGAACTCTACTGTCGCGGTTATAACGTGATGAAGGGCTACTATAACAACAAGAAGGCCACTGCCGAGGCGATAGACGAAGAAGGCTGGCTGCACACGGGCGATCAGGCGACTATCGACGCCGAAGGGTACGTGAGGATAACCGGGCGTATAAAAGATTTGATAATTCGCGGCGGCGAAAACATCGCGCCCAAAGAGATCGAAGACCTCTTGCGGCATCATCCCAAGATAGCCGACGTGTATGTCTACGGCATACCCGATGACAAGTACGGCGAAGAGGTGGCCGCCGCCATAAGATTGAAGCCCGGCGAGACCACGACGCTCGATGAGATTCGAGAGTTCTGCGAAGGCCGCATAGCGAAGTTCAAGATACCGCGCAGCATTCGCTTCGTCGAGTCATTCCCGATGACCGCATCGGGCAAGGTGCAAAAATTCAAGCTGCGCGAGATGCACATGGCCTTCGATAAGGAAAAAGTAAAAAGTGAAAAGTAAAAAGTGAATTCGGTACTTTTACCTTTTGCCTTTTGCCTTGTCCTCCGTCTGGTCAGGGGTTTTCTCAGGAGTTGGCGTAAGCCTCTTGTTAAGAGTTTCGATCTGCTGGTTCAGCCATTCGGCCTGTGATTGCAGTTCTATTATGCGCTGCCCGACGGCCTCCTTATGACTGCGCGTGTTTGCGATTGCCTCATTTATCTCGGCGCGAAGCACGCGCTCGCCTTCCGCGCGCCTGAGCACTCCCCGCAGTATGAGTTCCTGTTGAATGTTTTGCAATCGCTGTTGAAGCCCTTGTTCTTGCGCTTCGAGCTGGAGCTTTTGGTTCTCGGCGGCCTCTATCCTTCCTTCGACACGCGAGAGCCTCTCTTCGTAAAGCAGGAGTTGCACGGCCGTCGAACTGCGCTCGGTCTCTTTTCTGAGATTCTGCATCTCTGTGGTGAGACGTTCTATCTGGTCTGAGAGTTTTGTTATCGCGCGCCGCAATGCCTCTCTGTTACTTTCGGGTTCCTCCTGCTCCTCGGTCTCGACGGGCCTGGCCTGTTGATCAGTAGCTTTTTGATCCGGGCGGGCGGGGCGCTGAGGTGTGGGTTTTACGGGTTCCTGCGCCATGCCTGCTGTAGAGATCGCACCGATCAGCGCGATCATAAAAATGACTGAGAATAGCTTTGACCGTTTTGTCATACCTGCTCCTTCACGAAACTCCAACATTCTATCGATTATTCAAAGCCGTGTGCGCAGGATTGGTTCCAAATTTTCCTGCTGAAGTCCAAGTATAGCCGCAAAGAGACCGCGTTGCTAACGGATGGACGCTCGGGTGTGATTAAAAGTGGGACTCAGTTTTCGCGCCTTTCTTGACAACATTTAGCGCGAAGTGATAGGTCAGCCGTTGCCGACACTGGAAAAACCTTGA
>JAKEHD010000694.1 GCA_022615215.1 Blastocatellia bacterium | reverse complement strand
GAAAAGCGGCGTCCGGGCCGCCGCACTCCAAATAAAATCGCCTGGCGGTGAGCTTGATGAAAAGTTTCAATCCATGCCGCGCAGAGTATAGATAAGAGAACGAAGTTTTGTCGGACAACTCGAATGATGATAGCCCCTCACCTTACCGTGAGGAGTCAGTATTTGACACACCAGGATTCGCGCAAAGACCGAGGAAGCGATTCCTGTGAACTCTAAAGCGATTGAGAAAAGGAGAATCTCGATGAAAACATTCAGACTGATGGCAGTGTTGCTGCTTATCGGAATGTTCGGTTTTGAAGCGGGAGCGGCGGGCGCGCTTACCATAAAGATCAATGCAAAGGCCGGCAACTCGGCCCTTCCCGACGGCACCAAAGTCTTTTTCACCATAGGCGGCGAGGGGTGCCCATGTCAGGGGGCCGGCAGCGCCGTCACAAGGGGCGGCGGGTTCGCTACTTCAACCTTTACTGTAAACTGCGATGGTCCCGGCAGACCGGAAGGCACCATAGATACTAAAAAATGCAAGGTGTTTGCTACCGCCTCGGTGGAGTCAGGCGGTTCGACCACTTTTTACAGAGGGAACGGCACTCTCACACAAATAAAAGGTCTTTCGCCTCCGACTTTCAAGACCACTTTTACCATCAAACCTTGATCTATTACTGAATGAGTAGTAGAAAAATCGGATGTGATTTCCCATAGGCGCATTTCGGATTTTATTGAGATGCGCCGATGGGAACCGCTCACTTTTGTATTCTTACTATTTCATCGAGGGGCAAAGATGAATAAGAGAATGATCGTTGTGAAGACGCTTGCAATTCTTGTCGTGATTGTGACCGGCTGCTCGGCCGCCGATACGTCGGCCGATAAATCTGAAACCGCCGCGCCATCCGGCAATGAATCTGCGGCTGCAAATGCTTCTGCGCCCGCCGCTGCGTTGCAGCCCGTCGCCTTCGGGCAGGAGAAAAGCCCCGATGCCATCTATGTAATATTTGACGCATCGGGTTCCATGATGGGGCGATTGCCCGATAGGTCGCGCAAAATCGAGACGGCAAAAAAAGTATTGCAGGATTTCGTGTCGGGCGATTTCGAGGGCTATGAACTCGCGCTTCGCGTCTACGGCCACCGCCGCAAAGAGGATTGCTCGGATTCGGAACTCCTGATTCCATTCGGCCCGGCTGATAAAGTAATCGCCCAACTCAGAAGCTCCATCAAACAGATCAACGCAACGGGGAGGACGCCCATCACCTACAGCCTGACCGAAGCCCTGAAAGATTTCGGCGACCGCGCGGGCGAAATCATCCTCATAAGCGACGGCATAGAATCCTGCAACGCCGACCCATGCGCGCTCGTGCGCGAATGGAGAAGCCGGAACGTGAAGATAAGGGTCCACGTCGTAGGGCTTGGACTCGAAGAGAAAGACAAGGGGGCGCTGCGCTGCATATCCCAAGCCGCCGGGACCGAATATCACGACGCCAATTCCGCTTCGGACCTTGCCGGGGAACTCGCAAAGATTCAACAGAAGGCCGCCTCTCAGTCGTTCATTCTAAAAGGCGCGGACCCGGCGGGAAATCCCATCAGAGTGAGCGGGATGCTTGCGCGAGACGGACGGGAAATCTACAGGGTATCGAGCGACGGGCGAAACAGTGTCGAGACCGGACCTTACGTTTTGACTGCGGGAGTGCTGACCGCTAACGGCAACCTCTATAAGCCCGTCACGCAAAACGTCGAGGTCAAAGAGACGGGCGAAACCGTAGTAAGGGTGGAAGTCCAGGTGCCGCCTTCGGTCAAAGCGAAGTTTACCGACAGGGATGAACAGCAGAGAGGCTCTCTGATAACCGCCTTTCAGAATGGAAGAGAGGTATTCAAATTCCGATGGATGGATGAAGTTTATCTCGATGAAGGAAGCTACGAATTCCGCGCCAGGCCGAACGTCGCAAACGACCTTTCAGTGAAGGAATCCTTCGTCGCAGGGGACCGCAAAGAGATCGCCTTTGAGTTGACCCATACGGTCGAGGTCACGATCAAGATGCTCGCTTCGGGGACGGGCGAGTGGCTTCGCCAGAATTACGAGCTATGGCAGAACGGCGAGAAGAAATATGGCGTCCATATGATTAACGGCGCGCGCGTGCTGCCGGGCACTTATGAGGTGCGCCTGCCCGACCGCCTGACTCCTTATGCCAAAGAGGGACTCATCATAACGGGCGAAAACAAGCAGCACTTCGATGTGACCGTTCCCGTAGGCTATGTGACCGTCATTTATCAGAAGGCCGATGGGACGAGGGATAAAGATGACCGGTGTTTCATGAGTAAAGGAACGGGCAATGAAAGGATTTTCAAGAACGGAGGTAAAAAGCTGCCTCTGACGCCGGGCACATACAACGTCACGGGTTGGTCGCAAAAGGGAGACTATGACCGCGTTGTGTTCGACATTAAAGCGGGCGAGGACAAAACGGTCGTGCTCCGTGCGAAGAAGTAAAAAGCAATGACCTGACGGAGATATAGTCCTTAAGAAAAAGATTTTGGAATCGTAGGGGCAGACCGAAGAAAGAAATCTTTATGCGTGTCTGCCCCAATTCGGGCGCACACACAGGTGCGCCCCTACTTCGCCTTTGTATCGCAGTGAAGGAGGAATCGCAGATGAAGAAAGTTTTACATCACACAATCGCTCGATTGACAGGGAGACATTTGACTCTTTCGCTCCGAATCCTGCTGCTGTCTGGTTTGACAGCCAGCCTCCTTTCTGCCGGGACGGTCTCAGGTCAACAGGGAGAAAAGGTCTGGACCGGACCCAGGATGCGCATTGCAGTGATGGACCTTTCGGGCACGGCCTTCAGAGAATACACGAAGGAGGACCAAAGCTCCCGCACAACGACTATAGACCTGCCGCCCCCGGCAGAGTTCGCGCTCGGCCTCACGGAGATGCTCACCACCGAACTCGTAAAGACGGAGCGGTTCGTGGTCGTCGAGCGCGCCTCGATCGAGCAGGTGACCGAAGAACAGGACTTCGGAGCTTCGGGCCGGGTCAATCCTGAGACCGCCGCCTCGAAAGGCCGTATCATCGGAGCGCAGACGCTCATCACGGGAGACATAACCGAGTTCTCTTACAACAGGTCGAGCCTGGGCGGCACATTCAAGCCCCTCAAAATCCTCAAGACGAAATCCGAAAGGGTGAAGGCGATGGTGGCCATAGACATTCGCCTTATAGATGCGGTGACAGGAGAGGTGATCTATTCCGGGCGCTCGAAGGGGGATGCAACCATGACCGGAGCGAGTGCCGAACTGACCCGCAAGGATCAGGAGTTCAGCATCTCAGGTTACGAAAACACGCCTCTGGGCCGCGCTTCGCGGGAAGCAATAGAAAATGCTGTAGCGGCTATCGTTTCGGCGATGAAAGAGATGCCCTGGTCGGGCCGCATAGTAGACGTGCGCGAAGGGATGGTTTACATAAATGCGGGAAGCGAACTCGGCATAAGACTCGGAATGGAGTTCGATGTTTACGATCAGCAGAAACCGCTCGTGGACCCTGAAACGGGGAAGGCGCTCGGGACGCCCGATAGAAAGGTCGGCTCGATCAGAGTGGAGACCGTTGAGGATAAATACTCTGTGGCTCGGTTGACTGCGGGCGACGGATTGAAACGCAATCACCTGATACGCTTCAAAGGTCAATCGCAAAAACCGTAAGCCCGCGCGCGTCCCCGTAATTCGAAGCAGGTTCATACAGGCGCTTATGATCTTATTGAGGCCGCTTCGTTACCCGTCTGCATACGATCACCCGATTATTACGCTCATCCAATCGCCTCCGCACCCCTGCTCCCCTGCTCCCCTGCTGCACTTCACCTTTCCGCTCTCGCTGTGATATTCTCTGGTCTCCGCAAATGATGGCTTGAGTTCAAACTCATCTTTGTTGAGTATATGGCATCGCGGGGATTATTTCCGGTATCGAGTCATGGTTGAAAAGAGAGTCACGTCATAGCGGCGTCAATTTCGGGCAATGGTTTTTCGTTAAGCGTTTATCATGATTGTTGGAACTGAATGGTCGGTTGATGCGGAAGGTTGCAGGGCTGAACTCCTGAGCGATATGCAGGCGGTCCAAAGGGTGTGCGAGCGTATTATCTCGGACCTCGACCTGCAAGTGATGGGCGAGGCGCTCTGGCATAAATTTCCCTCGCCCGGCGGCGTGACCGCATTGTTCCTCCTGACCGAATCCCACCTGGCATGCCATACCTATCCTGAAACGGGCATAGCCACTTTCAATCTTTATTGTTGTCGACCGAGACCTCACTGGCCCTGGGAAGACCGCTTGGCCGATATGCTCGGCGCGGCGCGCGTGACCGTGCGATTCCACCTGCGCGGCGCACAGGGCGATAACGCAGAGGGCGCTTTCGACTCTTCTGATCGCGCACTATACGGACAGGAGCCGTCCATAATGTAGACAAAGGTAGTGAGTGTCTAGGCTCCGAGACTAAGATGGTAGATAAGCTGAGTTATGGCGGTGAGATCGCCCATCTACGATAGCCAGTAAAAAGTGACGGCAGGATGTGCTCAGTTCTGTCAAATCCGCTGGCGTCATTGTCGAGAGCAACTTTGACCCATTTGGAGATTGCTTAAATGCAAAAAGTTTTCGTCATAGACGCAGAAAACACTCCGCTGCTTCCATGTCATCCTGCCAGAGCCAGGAAGTTGCTCGACTCTGGCAAGGCTGAGTTAGTTCAGGTCTTACCTTTTACTATTCGATTGAAACGGAAAGTAGATAACCCCATAGGCTCGTTCAAAGTGGGAATTGACGACGGAGCACGTCATGTCGGTGTTGCTATCTTGAACGACAAGACCGATGAAGTTGTCTTTAAAGGGCAAATAGATTTACGCCAGGATGTAAAACTCCTGATGGAAAAGAGAAGCGCCTACAGAAGGGGACGGCGCAATAGGAAAACAAGGCACAGAAAGCCGAGATTCGACAACCGGATAGGAAGCAAACTGGCTCCATCTTTGCGATGCAGAAAAGATTCTATTCTCAGATTCATCACTGATATGCAGAAGAGGGTCAATATCATCTCGGTGACGATTGAAGAAGTGTCGTTCGATCACGCTGAGAAACGATACGGGAAGCACTTCTCTCAGGTAGAAGTCGGAAAGCTTTACCTGAGAGAAAGATTCGCCGGTTTGGGATTGGAAGTAGAGACTACACGGGGGTGGATTACAAAGCAGTACAGAGAAGCCATGGGGTTGAGCAAAAAGCATTCCAACGACGCAATAGCTATAGCGGCTTGTGGAGAAGAAGTAGCGATCTCCTCAAAGGAATGGCTTATAAAACCAAGACGGAGCAAGGAGTGGGAAAAGAACCCAACAAAGAAGTGCAGTGAAAAAGAAGGATTGAGACACTACGATATAGTAAAGGCCAGGCATAGAACCAGAGGAGAGGTAATAGGTTCAATCAGAAGCCTGAAGCAAAATGCAATTACGATCAGGACGAGGTTCTCTGATAATTTTGCAGTGAGTTACAGAAAGACGAAACTACTGCAAAGACCTGGAGGACTGATTTTCACTCATTATTGAGTACATTTGACTACATTCCATGAAGGGGGTTGAAGAAGCGTGAGTCCTGTTGAAGCTTCCTGCCCCGCGTGCGGCGCGGTGATAAATTTCAAAATAGGCTCGTCGATCGTGGTCGTGTGCGAGTACTGCAATTCGGTCGTGGCGCGCGGCGACCGCAATCTCGAAGACCTCGGCAAAGTCGCAGACCTCATGGAAACAGGCTCTCCGCTCGACATAGGACTGAGAGGCATATACCAGGGAGTTCCCTTCGAGCTTACGGGCCGGGCGCAACTCGGCCACGGAGCGGGCGGCGTGTGGGATGAATGGTACGCCGCATTCGCAGACGGAAGGTGGGGGTGGCTCGCCGAAGCTCAGGGGCGCTTCTATATGACCTTCGAGGCCACAATGTCGGAGGAGAGAGCGTTCCCGCCATTCGAGGCGCTCGAACTCGGCCGCGCGGTCCCCGCCATGCCCGGCAGTGTGCCTCTCGTTGTCGCGGAAAAAAGCGTGGGCCGCGCCATAGCCGCCAAAGGCGAGATACCTTACAGGCTTTTGCCGGGCGCGGAATACTACTTCGCGGACCTTTCGGGTCCGCGCGGCGAGTTTGCGACCCTGGACTATGGCGAAATGCCCCCCTCGGTCTTCATAGGCCGGGAAGTGACGCTCTCGGACCTCGCCATCCCTGAAACGGCGCTCTCGCCCGAACGCGAAGCGAGGCGCGTTCAGGCTCTACAACTCTCCTGCCCTCAGTGCGGAGGGCCTCTGGAGTTGCGCGCCCCCGACATTGCAGAGCGCGTCACCTGTCCTAACTGCGGCTCGCTCCTGGATGTCTCTCAGGGCAAGCTGAAGTTTATGCAGGCGCTCAGGCCGGGTCAGGTGGTTCCCATAATACCGATAGGCGCGACGGGCGAATTCGAAGAAGGAAGACTTTTTTCCTCAAGCGGCAAACTGACGGTCATAGGTTTCCTGCAACGCAGCGTCGAATTTTCGGGCGTGCGTTATTACTGGGAAGAGTATCTCTTATACAATCCGCGAATAGGTTTTCGATGGCTCGTGCGCAGCGACGACAACTGGAACTTCGTGCAATCGGTCCCGCCCGGCGAAGTCATCGACAGCGGGCGCACGCTCAGGTTTCGCGGCAAAAAATTCAAGCTCTATCAGGACACGACGGTTCGCGTCGAATACGTTCAGGGCGAGTTTTACTGGAAGGTAATGGCGGGCGAACTCGTGAGGGCCGCCGACTACATACATCCCCCTATGATGCTGTCGAAAGAAGTGTCGGCCCTTCAGCCATCGCCCGGCCCGACTTCCAAGAGAGGGCGGCAAAGGCAGCCCAAAACGGTTGAGACGGGAGAGGTCAACTGGTCGCTTGGGACTTACCTGAAGCACAGTGAAGTAGAAAAGACTTTCGGCATAAAGGGACTTCCGCGCACGTCGAAGGTTGCGCCCAATCAGCCTTTCCCTCACAAAAAGGTTTATCGCTACTGGGGGTTGATGCTGCTGGCGGCTTTCATTCTCGGACTTGTGATAATAGCGACCGGCTCATACCGTACCGTCTTCGAGCAAAGCTATACGTTCGATAAAATGGAGAACGCCGAAACGCCGAGGGTGGAATTCAGCCAGCCGTTCGACCTGAAAGCCAGGGAGAACATAAGGTTCATAGCCAAATCGAATGTCGATAATTCATGGCTCTTCGTTCAGGGCGATTTGATAGATGAGGCTACCGGACTCGTGCAATCTTTTTCGCTGCCGGTCGAATACTATCACGGCGTGGACGGCGGCGAATCCTGGAGCGAGGGAGACCGCGACCCGGAGGTACACTTATCGGCCCTGCCTGCGGGCAAATACACGCTGAGGCTCGAAGTCTCATGGGAGAAGTGGCAGCAGGGAGCTTCGGTCAACGTGAAAGTCGATCAGGGCGTGCCGCGATTGTTGCACCTGTTGCTCACGCTCCTGTTTCTTTCGATCATCCCGGTGTTAGTGCTCTTCTATCACCTCAGCTTCGAGAGGCGACGATGGGCCGACAGCGATTACAGCCCGTACAATTCGAGTTGATTCAGTCATCAGTCATCAGTCTCCGGTCTGAAAGCTGAAAGCTGAAGACTGATAGCTGAAAAAGGGGTAAGGAAAATGTTCGGCAAGGTATATTTGATCGGCGGGATACTATTGATCGCGCTCTACAGCGTTGTGGCGCTCACGGGAAGGGAATTCGGTGACTCGCAGCGGCAGGTGATTCCGGCTGACGTGCGCCAAAACCCTGGCGGCTATCGCTCGTTCCACTTCTGGCATTCAGGCTATCGAGGAGGAAAATAATGACCATAGACCTGTTCGCGAATAACTCAGGTTTGACGCAGGCACACCCTTCAGCAGTTGTAGAGGGCCTTGCGCCCTCCACTTTGATACCCATGGGACAACTACCCGAACTGATAATTTCGACTCTGGCTTTTTCAGCCATAGGGCTTCTGCTTTTCGCCCTCGCGTTCTGGATAATGGAGAAGGCCGCTCCGTTTTCCATTCGCAAGGAGATCGAAGAAGACCACAACACTGCGCTGGCGATCGTAATGGGATCGGTGATAATAGGCATCGCGCTGATCGTCTCGGCCGCAGTCCACGGATAGGTGATGGACCGCACTCCCGTACTCTTCCTCAACGTGCTGATAATAGCCACGTGCGGATTGGTGTACGAGTTGCTGGCAGGCACGCTCGCAAGCTACGTACTGGGCGATTCGGTCACGCAGTTCTCTTTAATCATAGGCATATATCTTTTCGCAATGGGAGTGGGCGCGTGGCTGTCGCGCTTTCTGGAATCGGGACTCGCGCGCCGCTTCGTCGAAGTCGAGATAGGGGTCGCGCTCCTCGGCGGGGTGTCGGCCCCCTTGCTATTTTTGAGCTTCTCTCGCCTCGGCTATTTTCAAGTCATACTCTACTCGATGGTCTTTGCGATAGGCGCGCTTGTCGGCCTTGAGATACCCTTGCTCATGCGCATACTCAAAGACCGTATGGACTTCAAAGAGATAGTCTCGCGCGTGCTGGCCTTCGATTATGTAGGCGCGCTCGTCGCATCGCTGCTCTTTCCGCTCTTCCTCGTGCCGAGACTGGGACTTGTGCGCACGTCGCTCGCATTCGGGATGCTGAACGCAGTGGTGGGACTATGGGCCACCTGGCTTATGCGGCCTCTGATTCAGGGGAGCGTAGCGGGGCTTAGAGGGCGCGCAGCCATAGTGATCGCGCTGCTTGCTATAGGTCTCGTCAAAGCCGACCGCCTCACATCGCTTGCCGAAGACGAGTTGTTTGCCGACGACATAGTCTATTCGCGCACGACCCCTTATCAGCGAATCGTCATCACGCGGAGCCGGTCGGGCTTTCAATTATTTTTGAACGGGCATCTTCAATTCAGCTCGACCGATGAATACCGCTATCACGAGGCGCTCGTGCATCCGGCGATGCTGGCTGCGGTCGAACCTCGTCGGATACTTGTATTAGGCGGAGGCGACGGCCTTGCGCTCAGAGAAATCCTTCGCTACCCGTCGGTGGAGGCGGTCACTCTCGTTGACCTCGACCCTGGAATGACCGCGCTGTGGACAGCCTTCCCTCCGCTTTCGGAATTGAACGATCACGCGTTCAGAGACCCGCGCGTCAAGGTCGTAAACGCGGATGCAATGATCTGGCTCGAAGAGCCAAGCGATCCATTCGACGTAGCGATAATAGACTTCCCGGACCCCCACAATTTTTCGCTCGGCAAACTCTACACGACGCGCTTCTATCGTATGCTGCGCGCGCGCCTCTCGCCGGGAGCGGCCATCGGCATACAATGTACTTCGCCCATGTTTGCCCGGCAATCTTACTGGTGTATAGTGAAAACCATAGAGGCCGCAGGATTCGAAGTCGCACCATATCAAACGGCAGTGCCCGCGTTCGGCATCTGGGGATTCACGCTCGCAAAACTCGAACCCTTCGAGCCGCCCGCGAGCGCGCCCGATATGAACCTGCGCTTTCTGAACGACCAGGCGATGAAGGCGCTGTTCGTTCTATCTGCGGACCTCGGACCCGTGCCGGTCGAGATCAATCGCCTGGATAATCAGACACTGGTTCGTTACTACGAATCGGAGTGGAAAAGGTATCAGTGATCAGTGGTCAGCCGTCAGCTATCAGCTATCAGCTATCAGCTACAGACGATCAGCTAAAAGTTTCGAACCACAGATCACACAGATTTCACGGATATACTGTGTGCGGGATGGAATGATAGTTTTGAACGAAGATACCATCGGCTTCCGCCCGCTGCGAGTCTCAGTTTTTGCCTAACAAGCGGCAGGCAAATCCAAGATACCATCGGCTTT
>JAKEHD010000693.1 GCA_022615215.1 Blastocatellia bacterium | reverse complement strand
TTTGCGAGCCCGGCATAGCGAGCTGCTTGAGCTCGACTCAGAAACCGACGGTGAAGAGAGTTACCTTGCGGATGTCGAAAAATTCTTCAAGGAGTTAAAGAGATGTCAAGCAGTTCAGCTAAAGCCAAGCAAGGACAATTCGGCATGATAGGCCTCGGTGTGATGGGCAGAAACCTCGCCCTGAACGTCGAAGAGCACGGGTTTCCCGTGACGGTGTGGAACCTCGAATCCGAATGGGTCGACAGCTTCATAAGCGAAAACGAAAGCAAGCAACTCATCGGCACGAAGACGCTTGAGGAGTTCACGCAGGCGCTTGAGCGCCCGCGCCGCATCATGATGATGATAAAAGCGGGCGCACCCGTAGATATAACGATCGCCAACATAAAAGCTCTGCTCGAAGAAGGCGACATACTGATCGACGGTGGAAACTCGTTTTTCAAAGATACGCAGCGGCGCGAGGCGGCTCTCAGGGAAGAGGGCTTGAACTTCTTCGGTTCGGGCGTGTCGGGCGGCGAAGAGGGCGCGCGCAACGGGCCGTCGCTTATGCCCGGCGGCTCGCGCGAAGCTTACGAGCACGTGCGCCATATCTTCGAAGCCATCGCAGCGAAGACAGACTCCGGCCCGTGCGTAACTTATGTCGGCCCGGACGGGGCGGGCCACTTCGTCAAGATGGTCCACAACGGCATAGAGTACGGCGATATGCAATTGATCGCCGAAGCCTACGACATACTGAGAAACGTGCTCGGTATAGGGGCCGAAGATCTCGGCCGCATCTTTGACGAATGGAACGGCGGATTGCTCGAATCCTTCCTGATAGAGACGACGGCCAAAATCTTTCGCGTAAAAGATGAGGAGACAGGCAAGCCCCTCGTTGACCTCGTGCTAGACAAAGCCGAGCAGAAAGGCACGGGCAAATGGACCGCACAGGTGGCGCTCGATTTCGGCGTGCCCATCCCTACAATAGCCGCCGCGCTCGATTCGCGCGTGCTTTCGAGCATAAAAGAAGAGCGCCTCAATGCGAGCGAGGTGATCAAAGGGCCGACCGAAACGCCGACGGACGAAGACAAAGAGAGAGTGATAACCGCCGTGCGCGATGCGCTCTATGCGTCGAAGATTTGCTCTTACGCGCAGGGGCTGAATCTGATTCGCCGGGGATCCGAAGAATTCAACTGGGGCATAGACCTTGGCGAGATGGCTCGTATATGGAAGGGCGGCTGCATCATACGCGCACAGTTCCTCGATACGATAATGAAGGCGTACAACCGCCGCGCGGACCTGCCTAATCTGCTGCTCGACCCGGAGTTCAATGAGTGGATGCAATCCTCGCAGGCCAACTGGCGATACGCGGTTCGAACGGCTCAGGACAGGGGGATACCCGTCCCGGCGATGTCTGCGAGCCTGGCTTATTTCGACAGCTATCGCACGGCCAATCTGCCGCAGAACCTCACGCAGGCGCAGCGGGACTATTTCGGCGCGCACACTTATGAGCGCACAGACCATCCTGAGCAAGGGCACGTACACACGGACTGGGCTGAATCGATATTGAAATGATATTGATCGCGGCGGCGCAATACGACGCCTGATATTTGAAAGGAGACCTCAATGACTTCGAAGCAGCAATCAGTTGCCAAATCAACAGAACAAGCAGGACCGGATACGCGCATACTGGCGATAGATATCGGCGGGTCGGGGCTGAAGGCGGCCCTGCTCGATTACGAGGGCGAGATGATGACCGACCGCCTGCGCGTCGAGACCCCGCATCCGCTCAAGCCGGACTTGCTGGTGGAGAAGCTCGTCGCGCTCGTGGAGCCGCTCTCCGACTACAGTTATGTATCGGTCGGATTCCCTGGCGTCGTGCGCAATGGAAAGATCGTTACGGCACCCAATCTCGGCACCGATAATCTGAAAGGGTTCGACCTCAGAGCCGCGCTCGAAGAGCGGCTCGGAAAACCTGTGCGCGTGGTCAATGATGCCGATATGCAGGGATTGGGGGCTATCGAAGGAAAAGGCGTCGAGATGGTCATAACGCTTGGGACGGGGTTTGGCACGGCGCTGTTTGTAGACGGCCAATTGGGACCGCACCTTGAGATCGCGCACGTTCCCTTCCGCAAGGGACAGACCTTTGACAAGCAACTGGGCGACAAGGCGATGAAGAAGGCCGGCAAGAAGGAATGGAACGCCCGCGTGAAGAAAGCCCTCGACGTGCTGAGAACGCTGACTACTTTCGACAAGCTCTACATAGGTGGCGGGAACGCGAAGAATATATCTTTCAAACTTCCTAAAGATATAAAGATCGTCTCCAACGATTTCGGAGTGAGGGGCGGGGCCTGGCTCTGGCGGGAGAGGGAAGAGCCGGAGGAATAGGATGGGAGGAAACGTATGTCCACCAAAATGCTGAACAGGTCCGACGCACAGGTTCGCATATACAAGGACGCCGAGGAGCTTGCCGTCAAGGCCGCGCGCCACTTCGCGCGTCTCGCCGATCAATACGTCGTAGGGCAGGGGCACTTCACGGTGGCGCTGTCGGGCGGCTCGACTCCGAGAGCGATGTTTTCACTCCTTGCGGCCGACCCATTTCTTGAAACCGTTCCATGGTCGGCGATCTACTTCTTCTGGGGCGACGAGCGATGCGTCCCTCCCGATCACCCTGACAGCAATTACCGCATGACCAGCGAGACGCTTCTCTCAAAGGCACCCGTGCCCGCGGACAACATCTTTCGCATTCCGGCCGAAATGGAAGACCCCGACGCGGCGGCCGAAGAGTATTCGGCAATCCTCAGGACGTTCTTTCTGACCGGACCCGGAATGTCGCGGACGGGGACTGCGCCGCTCTCGGCTTTGCCGAGATTCGATCTCGTATTTTTAGGCATGGGACCCGACGGCCACACGGCTTCGTTGTTCCCCGGCACGGCCGCCTTGCAAGCAGGCGAACAGATCGCCGTTGCCAACTACGTCGAGAAGTTCGGCGCTTATCGCATCACATTGACTGCGGCTACGATCAACAATGCGCGCAACGTCACTTTCGTCGCGGGAGGAGCCGACAAAGCCGAAACGCTCAGAGACGTGCTCGAAGGACCCTACAGCGCGGACCTCTATCCGAGCCAGCTCATACGCCCGCGCAAAGGGTCACTGCTCTGGATGGTGGATGAGGCCGCCGCCGCTCGATTGAGCGATCAGGGCCAGGGCGGCGCTTGAGCGGCTCGTTTCTCCGGCAGCCGCGCGGATTTGTTTATCATGTAGGGGCGGGCATCTCTGCCCGCCCCTGAGTGCTGAAAAGCCAATGAGGGGCGGCCATCGTAGCGCCGCCCGTACAGGTTTGCCATAGTTTTTTCGCCTGATTGTCGCTCCGAATTCGCGGACAGCGATAATTTATCCTGCGCCTCTCAAAGGCGCGTTCGTCACTATAACTGCCAATCATGGCAACGAGGTATAGAGATTATGACTGCGACACCCAGAGCTGAACTAGCAAAAATCGGTATGGTCGGACTGGCCGTGATGGGAGAAAACCTCGCGCTCAACATAGCGCGCAACGGCTACCCCATCGCGGTCTACAACCGTGACACATCGAAAGTAGACAAGTTTCTCAACCGCGCTTCGAGCCACGCCGAAGGCCAGCAGGTCATAGGCGCTTACTCGGTAGAAGAGTTCGTCAACTCGCTTGAGACGCCGCGAAAGATGGTCCTGCTCGTCAAAGCGGGCGGGGCGGTCGATGCGGTTATCGAATCGCTCAAACCCTATCTAAGCCCCGGCGACATAATCATTGACGGCGGCAATTCTTACTTCGAAAACACCATAAGGCGGGAGAAAGAGTTGAAGGCTGAAGGCTTCAATTTCGTCGGCTGCGGCGTATCGGGCGGCGAAAGCGGCGCCCTTTGGGGACCGTCGCTCATGCCCGGCGGCGACCGAGAGGCTTACGAGCAGATACGCCCTATTTGGGAGAAGATCGCCGCGCAGGTCGACGACGGCCCGTGCGTAACTTATGTCGGCCCTGACGGGGCGGGCCACTTCGTCAAGATGGTCCACAACGGCATAGAGTACGGCGACATGCAATTGATCGCCGAATCTTACGACATACTCAGAAGCGTGCTCGGACTTGGAGCATCGGAACTCGCCGACATATTCGCCAAGTGGAATGAAGGCCCGCTCAACTCCTTTCTCATAGAGATCACCGCGAAGATATTCACCGTCACAGACCCCGATACGAGCAATCCGTTAGTCGATATGATAATGGACGCGGCCGGGCAGAAGGGCACAGGCAAATGGACTTCGGAAGTCGCCCTGGAGATGGGCGTGGTGATTCCCACCATGCAGGCGGCCGTGGATTCGCGCGTAATGTCATCGCACAAAGATGAGCGCGTGGAGGCGAGCAAACAACTTCCGGGACCGGAGAAGGGCGGCTATGCAGGCGATAAGCAGGAGTTGATCGACGCCGTGCAGGATGCGCTCTACGCATCGAAGGTTTGCTCTTATGCGCAAGGCATGAACCTTATACGCAAAGGGTCTGACGAGCACAACTGGGACATAAACCTCGGCGAGTTGAGCCGTATATGGAAGGGCGGCTGCATCATACGCGCGCAGTTCCTCGACAAGATCAAACAGGCATATCAGCGCCGCGCGGACCTGCCGAACCTGCTGCTCGACCCGGACTTCAAGGCGTGGGTCTTGGACGCGCAACCGCGCTGGCGGCAAGCGGTCACGGTAGCGCAATCGCGCGGCATACCCGTTCCCGCTATGTCAGGGAGCCTGGCTTACTTCGACGCCTATCGCACGGCCAACCTGCCGCTGAATCTGACGCAGGCGCAGCGCGACTTCTTCGGTTCGCACACATACATTCGGGTGGATCGCCCCGACGACGGCCCGATTCACACCGAATGGGAAGAGTTGGCCGGGAAATAGATTGCGGATTGCAGGGCAGTCTTAAGACTACCGCGGATTGCGGATTCAGGGATCGATAAAATCCGCGATCCGAGCATCCGCATTCTATACTGCGCGCGGGATAAAATGAAACTTTTTCAGCGCAGAATCATATTTGGAGTGCGCCGCCGGTGGCGGCGCTTTGGCTGCGATACAGGGCTTTCACTAAGGGAAAGCGACGCAAGGGGCCGCCGCGCTCCAAAGAAAAGTCGCTCACCCTCAAGCTCTCGATGAAAAGTTTCAATTCATGCCGCGCAGAGTACACATTCGAAAGAGGATTTAGAAAATGACTAGCACAAATGACAATCCCCTACGCGAAGGGGTGAGGCTTGAGCGCACGGCCGATCCCTGCACGGTCATAATCTTCGGCGCTTCGGGAGACCTGACCAAACGCAAGCTCGTCCCGGCGCTCTATCGTCTCACACAAGAAGGGCTGCTGCCCGCGGAGTTCGCCATTCTCGGATTCGCGCGCTCGAAGATGAGCCACGACGAATTCCGCGCCAGGATGAAAGATGCCATCGCTACTTATTCGGAAGCCAAGAGCGTCGACGAGACCGTGTGGGAGAGTTTCGCCAAGGGAATCTATTATCTCGCGGGCGATATAAACAACCCCGAGTCTTACAAGGAGATGAGCGCGTTGCTCGACCAGATAGACGGCGAGCGCGGCACGGCGGGCAACCGTGTCTTCTATCTTTCGACCTCGCCCACGTTTTACAGCGAGGCCGTCGCGCAACTCGGAGCGGCCGGTCTCGCGCGCCCGGAAGGCAAGGGATGGACCCGCATCATCATCGAAAAGCCGTTCGGCCACAGCCTCGAATCGGCCAGAGAACTCAACGTCGACGTGGCGAAGGTCTTCAACGAAGATCAGGTCTATCGCATAGACCATTATCTCGGCAAAGAGACCGTTCAGAACCTGATGGTCTTCCGGTTCGCAAACGGCATCTTCGAGCCTATATGGAACAGGCGATACATAGACCACGTTCAGATCACGAATGCCGAATCCATCGGCGTCGAAGACCGAGGCGGTTACTACGACACATCGGGCGTGCTCCGCGATATGATACAGAATCACGTCTTTCAGGTTCTCTCGCATGTGGTCATGGAACCTCCCATGGAGTTTTCGGCAGGCGAGGTGCGCGACGAAAAGATCAAGGCCATGCGGGCCGTCCGTCCGATACCGCGCGACCGCGTCAATGAATTCGTGGTGCGCGGCCAATATGGGCCGGGTTCGGTAGGCGGCAAATCCGCAGCGGGCTATCGCGAAGAGAAGGACGTAAAGCCGGAATCGGCCACCGAAACCTACGCCGCGCTCAAGCTGTACTTCGACAACTGGCGATGGGCGGGCGTGCCTTTCTATCTGAGGTCGGCCAAACGCATGCCCAAGCGCGTCACCGAAATCGCCATCCATTTCAAACAGGCCCCGCACATGTTGTTCAGCGAGACCACCGCGCAGCAGATCGAACCAAACGTCCTTGTCGTTCGCATACAACCAGACGAAGGCATCACCATGCGAATCGGAGCGAAAGTACCGGGTCAGGTGACGCGCATCCGATGGGTCAACATGGACTTTCGCTACGGCGCGTCATTCGGGGTCGCTTCCCCCGAAGCCTACGAGCGATTGTTGCTCGATTGCATACTCGGCGATGCGACTCTCTATGCCCGCCGCGATATGACAGAGCGCGGCTGGGAGATCGTCATGCCTATACTCGAAGCCTGGCAGGAGGCGAAACCCGATTTCCCGAATTACGAAGCAGGCAGTTGGGGACCGAAGGCCGCAGACGATCTCCTGGAGAGAGAAGGCCGCCGATGGCGAAGGCCGTAAGAAGAAGGCAGGGGTGCAGGGGTGCAACTGACCACTGACCACTGACCACTGACCACTGAC
>JAKEHD010000692.1 GCA_022615215.1 Blastocatellia bacterium | reverse complement strand
GGCGTCCCGCCGCGGCCCCATCGACGAGCCGGTGATCGAAGCTCGCGCAGAGGCGGAGAACGGGGCGGACCTCGAGGCAGTCGCCAGAGACCCACGGCCGCGGGCGCACCTCCGGGACGAGGATGAGGATCGGGCAGCGCGCCATCGGCTTCAGCCGCATGGAGTTTCAGTTTTTGCCTAACTTCTGCCGAATCCAAAGCGCCGCCATGGTCGGCGCACTCCAAATATGCGTTCCAGTCTGGAAAAACTTTCTTTTTGCCCCACGCGCAGTATAATTGCAAATCTCATACATCACTCTCACGCATCACGCTTTTCATAAGCCAACTGCAAATCTCACGCATCACGCATCATACTCTCGACAATTCATCGAGGAACACCTCTATCTCCGGCCAGCGAAGCGTGAGCGGAGGAAGCAGCCTGAGCACGCTCGCATCGTCTGAAAGCCCTGTGATGATTTTGCTCTCAAGCAGAGCTTGCTGATAAGGTCTTGCGTTTCCGCTCTTGAATTTTATCCCTATCAGATAACCAAGCCCGCGCACCTCTTCGACCGAAGGAATATCGGTCAATTCCGCAAACATTCGCTCCGAGTTTGCGCGCACGTTTTCAAGCAACTGCTCGTCGCGTATAACGTCAATCGTAGCTTCGAGCGCGGCCGATGCGAGCGGGCCGCCTCCGAACGTGGTGCCGAGGTCGCCTGTCTTTATCTCGATAGCGATCTCTTCGCCCACGAGCGCCGCGCCTATAGGGACTCCGCTTGCGATTCCTTTAGCGAGCGTCACCATATCGGGCAAAACATCGAAGCGGCCCGCGAAGAAATACTCGCCCGTCCGCCCCATCCCCGTTTGCACCTCATCGTATATCAACATAGCTCCCGCGCGGTCGCACATCTCGCGCAACGCAACGTAAAAATCGGGACTGCCCATTCGCACTCCGCCCATCGATTGAATAGGTTCGAGTATCACTGCTGCCGTTTCCTCGTCCAGCAAATCTGCGAGAGCCTCAATATCATCGAACGGCGCGTAGACGTGATGACCGAGCAGAGGCGAGACGCCTTCGCGGTATTTCGGGAGACCCGTTGCGGAAAGCGACCCCGGAGTGCGGCCGTGAAATCCGCCTTCGAATGAAATGATATTCTTTCGGCCCGTGAGTTTGCGGGCGATCTTCATCGCGTTTTCGTTCGCCTCCGTGCCCGAGTTCACAAAGAACGCCCTCGTGAACCGGTCGGGCGCGACCTCTACGAGTTTCTTTGCGGCGCGCGCGCGAGCGCCGTTGTAAACGAGATTGGAATAAAAGATCAATTGCCCGGCCTGCTCGCTGATCGCGCGAACGACTCGCGGATGCGAATGCCCGGTCGAGACGACCGCATGGCCGCCGTAAAGGTCGAGGTAGCGTTCGCCTTCGCTCGTATAAACCCAAACATCTTCGCCGCGCTCGATGGCGAAAGGAAATTTCTTATACGTCGCCACCTGATAGCGATCTTCGACCTCCATTATATTTTCGATCTGCCGCTCTGTAGTCAAAATGGTTTTCCTCAGATCAGCCATCAGACCTCAACTCTTAGTCTGATAGCTGACGGCTGACGGCTGATAGCTGATAGCTGATAGCTGACGGCTGACGGCTGATAGCTGATAGCTAAATCCCTTCAAGGGTTGCTTCCCGGCAGCAACAACCCTGTGCGCTCGTCTATGCCGAACATCAAATTCATGTTCTGCACGGCCTGCCCCGCCGCGCCCTTGACGAGATTGTCTATCGCCACGAATACGATAACCGTGTCGCCGCTCGCCGCGAGGCTTATGTCTACGAAGTTCGTGTTCTTCACCCAGTTGATGTCGGGCGAGCCTTCGACCAGACGAATGAAAAACTCGCTCTCATAATAATCCCTGAACAACTCGCCGACCGACGCGCTTGCCTTCGGCTCTTTCACAGTGACATAGATCGAAGCGAATATGCCGCGCACGACCGGTATTGAATGCGTCTGAAGCACGAGAGTTGATGTGGACGACCAATCGGGCGCGACCGACGCGAGCAGTTGCTCGACTTCGGGCTGATGCTGATGCTCGAAGACCTTGTATGCGTAAAAGCTGTTTGCGCGTTTGGGATGATGAGTGCCCGCCGCAGGACGCGCGCCAGACCCGGAAGAGCCTGTCTTCATGTCGGCGATCACCTTGCCCGTCGCAAGGCCCGATGCGACCAGCGGGTAAAGCCCTAACTCAAGCGCCGTCGCGAAACAACCGGGATTCGCGATTCGATCAGCCTCTTTGATCTGATTGCGATTCACTTCCGTAAGGCCGTAGATGAAACGTCGCTGCTCTTCCATAGCCGCGTGCTCACGGCCGTAGTAACGTTTGAACGTTTCAGCATCGCTCAATCGGAAATCGCCCGATAGATCGATCACCTTAACATTTGATGGCAACGCAGGTACGATCTCCATCCCCTGACCGTGAGGCAATGCGAGAAAAACACAATCCAGCCCCGCGAGCGCGCGCGGGTCGGACACGCCCTCGAATTTCAAATCCGTGAGCTTCGCCAGATTCGGATGGACGCGGTCGACGCGTTTGCCCGCGTGCTCGCCCGCCGATACCAACTCCAATTTCACCCCCGGATGAAAGAGCAGTATGCGCAAAAGCTCGCTGCCGCCATAGCCCGAACCGCCGAGTATCCCTACTTTGACCACCTGTCTATCCTCTCTTTTACAAGAGCGGCCAGCCGCTCTCCGTCGTTGAGCGCGTTGGCCGCCGTGAGTCCGAGTTCCGTCTCTACGTAATCTGCACCCATGCGCGAATCCGTTACCGGTCCCGAAACCACGTCTATACGGACTCCGCGCGCGGCCAATAACTCGCGCCCTCCCCACGCGCCCACGAAATCGCCCGCGCAAAAAACCATCGCCGCCGTCGCCCGCATAAGCTGCTCATCATCGAAGACGGTCTCGACCGCGTAGCCGCCGAGTATGCCGTCTCCGAGTTCGATCACCACGCAATCGGGATTGGATTCCGACAGCTTCGCTATGATGCCTTTCGAGACGGGCGCAAGGTCCGCAAGACCTACGGTCGAAGGCAACCCGCAATCGAGAAAGCTGCGGGTCTCGACCGCGCCATGGTCCTGCATATTGAGCGTATCGCGCAAACAGGCCACGCCCGCGATCTTGGCCGCCGACACCCTGAGTCCTGCCCGCGTCAGGTGTTTTATTATCTCTGTCGCCGCATAAGTCTTTCCTGAGTTCATGCAGGTGCCTGCGACTAGAATGAGCGGCACAGTCACGTCGAGCGAGTCGCGCGGCGCAATTGCGCGCTCTGCGATATTGAGTATACGGCCCTCGCGCACGGCCATCCCCAGCACCTCGACTTCGATGGCATTGTTGAAGCTATGATGATGACCGAGGCAACGCCCTATAAGTCCGCCGAGGTTCAACAGGTGCAACCGGTCTCCCACTTCGACAGTAGCGGGCACATCGCCGACGAAGCCTTTGAGCGCGCGGCGATAACCGAGCACGCCCGCTATTATATCACCCGGATTGATCTTGGCCATGCGCCCGGTGGTCAACTCAAGCGTATTGTAAGTCGCGTTATCCGTGAGAGTGCGGACCACCGCGACATTGCCCGCCCGCGCTTCGCACCGCGATGTCACATCAAGCTCATGATCGAGTTCGAGATTGATCGTAGAGGACGCTATCTTGTCCGCCCTGATTATCCTTATACTCGCGTCCGCGAGGAGATCGGGCTGCTCCAAAATTTCAGTAGTTTGTTGCATCAATCGCGTATCCTTTCACAATTCATCATTGACCTTTCGTCTCATCCTGAGCCTCAGCGCATTCAGCTTGATGAAGCCTTCGGCATCGCGCTGGTTATAAACCGTGTCGCGCTCGAATGTGGCAAGCTCTTCCGAGTAGAGCGATAGATTCGAGCGACGGCCAACGACCATGCAATTGCCTTTGTAAAGCTTGAGCCGCGCCGTGCCTGTGACGTTCTTCTGAGTCTCATCGAGCAATGCGCGGACGGCTTCGAACTCAGGCGAGTACCAGAAGCCGTAATAGATCATCTCGGCCACGCGGGCGTTGAGCGAATCTTTCAGGTGGGCGACCTCTCGGTCAAGCGTCAGCGATTCGACAGCCCTGTGCGCGGCCTGTAATATCGTCACGCCCGGAGTCTCATAGACGCCGCGCGATTTCATCCCGACGAAGCGATTCTCCACAAGGTCTACGCGGCCTACTCCGTGTTGGCCTCCGAGGCGGTTGAGCCTGTCGAGCAAATCGGCCGGCCCAAGCGTTTCGCCATCAACGGCTACGGGAATGCCGCTCTCGAATTCTATTTCGACATAGAGGGGACTATCGGGCGCTTCTTCGGGCGAGCGCGTAAGAATGAATATTTCAGGCGGAGGCTCGGCCCACGGGTCTTCGAGTATCCCGCCCTCGTAGCTTATGTGCATGAGGTTGCGGTCCATCGAATAGGGTTTCTCTTTCGTAGCCGTGACGGGTATGTTGTGAGCGTCGGCATAAGCAATGAGATCGGAGCGCGATTCAAACTCCCACTCGCGCCAGGGCGCTATCACACGAATATCAGGCTCAAGGGCGTAATAAGTGAGTTCGAACCTCACCTGATCGTTTCCCTTACCGGTGGCCCCGTGCGCGACCGCCCGCGCCCCCTCGCGGCGCGCAACCTCTATCTGCTGTTTCGCTATCAGAGGCCGGGCGAGCGAAGTGCCCATCAGGTAAACGCCTTCGTAGACGGCATTGGCCTTGAGGGCCGTGAACACGAAGTCGCGCACGAACTCATCGCGCACGTCTTCGACATAGAGTTTCGACGCGCCCGTAGCAAGGGCTTTTTCCTCAAGCCCGCCGAGTTCTTCGGCCTGCCCGACATCGGCGGCAAAACATACGACCTCGCAGCCATAGGTCTCTATGAGCCAGCGAAGTATCACCGAAGTATCAAGCCCGCCCGAATAAGCGAGCACGACTTTATCGATTTTATCTTTACTCGATTGCATGCCTTCCTCTCAATATTGTCCGTCGTCCTTTGTCTGGCAGCGGAGCGTGGTCGCGTAATCGCGTAGCCGCTCCTATGTACGCTTCCGTCCGTTGCTCTGCTTCCAAGATACTGGCTAAAGAGCGACTGACCTCTTTCGGAACGCCGCAACGTGAATCCGGAATCCGAAGTTCCACATTCACGTTGCGGCGTTCATCGTTCATCGTTTTTGTTGCCCCCTGGCCCTCGACCTCCGGCCCCTGGCCCCTTTATGGGCGAACATCTCCGTGATCTTGTTTATGGCGAGGCGTTGCGCGGCCGAATTTTTGACGGCGATAAATATCGTGTCGTCGCCCGCGAGCGTGCCGACTAATTCGGTCATATTCGCGCGGTCAATGGCAAGCGCAGTTGGCTGGGCCTGGCCTATTTCCGTCTTCAGGACTATGAGGTTATCGCCCGCCGTCTCTATAGCCATGATCGGTCCATCATCGGGCATCATCATCTGAGGGGCGGCGTAATATCCGTTTACCTTCGTCAGCCCCAACTCGACTATATCGCGCGAAACGCTCGATTGCGTAGCCGCAACGCCCCGTCGCGTAATCTCCGCAGCAAGCTCCTGCTGCGTGGCTATGGGCTTCGCGCTTATGACTTCGAGTATCTTCTGCTGCCGTTTTCTCTTCATAATCATCCATAATATGCATAATTTAGCATATTATGCCGCTTTCAAAACAAATGATGCATAAATTATGCACAGCCGGTTGCTGCGAGTCAATCAAAGATTTTGCGACTTCTCAGTTGTCTTGACCGCTCCGAGTATGTGTTTAGCGTGCAGAGATTGCCGCGTAGCGGCATTTGAATTTAGCCCGGTCTTTCAAGGCCGGGGCAGTCGTCGCAATCAAATCGCGTCGCGTCAGCGACGATTGAATTTGTGACCGCGCGACACGGTAATGGAATTTCAACCGTCGCTCGTGCGACGAAATGATCTTATGGCCCTGGTGTCCGTGCCCTAAAGGACACGGCTAAAATCAACTCGCCGCTACGCGGCGGAAGAGACAACGCTAATATCTACTACCCCTCTAGGGCATGAGAAGCTGAACTTATACGGCTCGCTCACAGAGTTGAATAGCCTTTCTCGCCTGTGATATACACGCCAGACGAGATATGAAGTGATGCGTAATGCGTGATGCGTGACCCGCAGACATCTCTTTGAGTGCATCGCAAGCCAGCGCGGGCGGGTTTATATGAATGACAGGAGGTGAGGAGTATGGCTAATCAGGAGCATCTTGATATTCTCAGACAGGGTGTTGAGGTGTGGAATAGATGGAGAGAAGAGAATCCTAAAATAATGCCGGACCTAAGAGGCGCGAACCTCGACGGAGCGAATCTCAGGAGCGCGTATCTTCATAGCACGTATCTCAATAGCGCGAGACTCAGAGGCGCAGACCTTAGCGGCGCGAATCTCAGTTTCGCCAACCTACGATTAGCGGGTCTACACCAAACGAACCTCACCCATGCGAACCTCACCCATGCGAGCCTAATCGACGCGAGCCTAATCGACGCGAACCTTAGAGGCACATTCCTTAGAGCCGCATTCCTCAGAGGTGCGATCCTTAAAGGTACAGACCTCAGCAACGCAGTTATTGTATTTACTACCTTCGGGGATAACGATCTGAGCACTGTTAAAGGACTTGATTCTGTGAAACATGAAGGCCCTTCCCACGTCAGCATAGACACCCTCTACAAATCCAAAGGCGAAATCCCTGAAGCCTTCCTTCGCGGCTGTGGCGTGCCTGATAATTTCATAGAGTACATGCACTCGCTCACTAACCAAGCTTTCGAGTATTACTCTTGTTTTATCAGCTATTCAAGCAAGAACCATGACTTTGCCGAACGCATTTATGCCGACCTGCAAAACAAAGGCGTGCGCTGTTGGTTTGCTCCTGAAGATATGAAGATCGGCGACAAGATACGAACTCGCATAGATGAAACTATTCGCAAGTATGATAAGTTGCTACTCGTTTTGTCTGAAGAGTCGGTTGCAAGCCAGTGGGTTGAGGCTGAAGTTGAAGCGGCAATAGAAAAAGAGGAAGATGGAAAAACGGTGCTCTTTCCCGTGAGGCTAGATGATGCAGTGATGAAGCTAAACACGGGTTGGCCTGCACTGATAAAGAGAACGCGACACATAGGCGATTTCACACAATGGCAAACCCATAGCTCATATCAGAAAGCATTCGCCCGGCTGATGCGTGACCTCAAAGCGGAAGAGTCGGCCGAAGGTTGATATTGATTTTTCAACTCAATGCACAACGATAGGCCCCTTTTGGAGTGCTGCGATTTGTCGCAGCTTTCATAAACGGATTAAGCGATTCTCACTCGTTATTATACGGTCTCCTGCGCGGGGGCCTTCTCCTGTCTTCACGGTCGGGCGGCAGCATATCCATGTTGAGTTGAATCACTACAGGATTCATTCCGGGAGAGACGGTCAGCCTTCTGGTCCCCATCATAGCTCGGCGCGGGCCGACGACGCTGACCGCGATCTGGCGTCCGACGGTGAGACCGCAATGACGGAAACTGCCGTTCGGACCTGTCAGCCCGCCATAAATGCGCTCGGCAGCGGTTCCGGGCTGCTCGATTATGGCCACTCTCATGTTCGGCAGAGTGCGTCCGCCCGGTCCTTGAACCGTGACAACAGCGCAGGCATTGGCCTTGTCTTCGGCGGGCGGTTCAGGCGGTGTGGGCACAGCCGCCGGCCGGGTGTCCGCAGCGGGATTGTCTTCTCCGGCCGGGACTTTATCAGAGGGGTTCTTATCGGCAGGATTCTTATCAGAAGGCGACTCTTCCGCTTTTGCCTGCTCACCGGGTATAGGCTGAACGGCCGTATTCGAATCCGACGGCGCGGTTGAAGGTGAAGCGGCCTGGCTCTGGGCATCGGCACCTGGCGCAGGTTGCGATTGCACAGGGACTGCGGAAGCCGAATCGAGAGTCGCGGCCTCGCGCGAGGGCCCCCTCAATACGAAATAAGCGCTCGCCACAAGCGCAATCAAGATGACTAAGGCCCCGGCCCCGGCCGCCCGTCTTCCCATAGAAGTGCCTTCGCCTGCACGAGCAGGCAGAGAGCGGCCGACGGTGTCTGCCGTAAGCGGCATGGTTACGGTGCGCAGCGAGCCGCTGTCTTCAGAGGTTATAGATATCTTGCTTCTTCTCGTAGCGCCGGACGGAGCCGTCACTTGAATTTCATGCACTCCCGGATCAAGATTGATCGTCGCGCGCCCGTCCTCATCGGTCAGCGCCACTGCGCGCGTGCCTACGAATACAGTGCTCCCCGCCGGGACGCCTTCGACTACGACCGCAGCCATGTTGACGGGGGCATCACCTTCAAGCCTCACCGTCGCGGCCTCGGATAATCCCGTATCTTTGGACGGGGGCATGCTCACGGTAGCGCGGGCCGCGAGCGCGACTTGAAGATCGGTCCGGCGGCTTTCTTCGAGCGATACGCTTATCCTGTACTCGCTAAAACCAGGCTTTGTGACACGCACGTTGTGAAGTCCCGGCTCAAGCCCCTCTACAAGAAGTTTGCCCGTGCCTTCGTCCGACAGGCCCCGCGATATGTTATCGACGAAGACCTCGGCAGAGGTCGGGACGGTGCCTATAAAAAGCCGCGCGGTCCTCGGCGCAAGTCCGGCGCTTACCTTTTCGTCGCCCATCTCGCCGAGAGCCGCGAGCATCTCGTCGGCCGTGCTGAAACGGTCTTCCGCGCGTTTTGCGGTCGCTCTGCGTATAACCTCTTCGAGTTCCGTGAGGATGCCCATCGGCGCGAGAGCGGGCAGCGATTCGGTCGAGTGAAAATCGCGCATCTCGGACCAGTAGATGGCCGGGTCTGTGGCTTTGGACTCGAAGGGCGGTTTCCCTGCGAGCATCTCATAGAGGATTATTCCTATCGAGTATATATCGGTGCGATTGTCCACGCCTCCGCCGCCGGACATGCGTTCAGGAGACATATAGGTGGGCGTGCCGAATCCCTCGCCCGCCATCGTAAGGCTTTCGCCTCCGACCATTCGCGCGATGCCGAAGTCGAGTATCTTGACCGTAGAGAGGTCGTCGCCCATCAGCATTATGTTTTCCGGCTTCAGGTCTCGATGAATTATTTCGTTGCGGTGCGCGTAGCTGACGCCTTTCAACACCTGAGCGATTATCGTCGCGGCGCGGTCGGGAGACAGGGCGACTCTTTCGGCTATCTCGTCGCTGAGTAATTTGCCTGAGATGAATTCCATAACGAGGTAATATATGCCGTTGTCTTCGCCGAAGGTGTAGAGCCGGGGCAGGTTCGGATGGTCGAGCCGCGCCATTGCGACGGCTTCCTGAAAGAATCGCTGTTTGATGACCGCGCTGCGTGTGTGCTTCTTGTGAAGTTCTTTGATGGCGACTATGCGGCCTGGGGTGTTCACGTCTTCAGCCTTGAAGACCGACCCGAATCCGCCGCCGCCCACATAGTCTATGATCCGGTAATTTCCGATGCGTCTGCTATCCATAATCGCGCTCCACAGAGGTCTATATCTAAAAGAGCGGGGGCTTTCCGTTTAAGGCTGGCACCACGATCGAAGCCACAAGCTGATTCTCACACAACCCCCGCGCTCAGTCAATAAACCTCATTTGTATAAGACACCGGCCGCGCTCGAATAGACTAGATTTATTATCCCTCTTCTCGAATCCCACCGATGGAAATCGGTGGATGGTTAAACTCCAACCTACCAACAGCGCGCTCCCTCCTCTCGAATCCCGCCGATGGAAATC
>JAKEHD010000691.1 GCA_022615215.1 Blastocatellia bacterium | reverse complement strand
GAGGTCGCGGACGAGCGGCCCGGCGATGCCGGCGTCGGGCGCGGTGTCGAGCGCGGCGCCGAGGAGGCGGAGCGCGTCGGGCGCGAGCACCGTGTCGGTGTTGAGGAAGAGGAGGCGATCGGCGCCGGCGGCGAGCGCCGCCGCGGAATGAATGCATTTATTGAATGAATACATTTATTGGCGGCGCACTCCAAATACCTGACGATCGCCCGACGAATGGTTCATACTTATCACTGCCATGGCAAAGTCGAAAGAACCGAGGACGATTTACGTATGCCAGCAATGCGGATCGCAGCAGCCCAGGTGGATGGGCAAATGCCCCGATTGCGGCGAGTGGAACATGCTTGTCGAAGAGAGGAGCGCCCCTTCGCGGGCCGATCTTGCGACGCGCGGCGGCCTGTTTCGGAGGCGAGAGGTTTCGCCCCTCGCTTATCAGGACATAGAGAGCCAGACCGAAGCGCGCCAGCCTACGGGCATAGAAGAGTTCGACCGCGTGCTCGGCGGAGGCATAGTCCCCGGCTCGCTCATCCTCATAGGAGGAGAGCCGGGCTGCGGGAAGTCGACCCTGCTCCTTCAGGTATCGGACAAGCTGACAGGCACTTATGGCAAGGTTCTTTATATATCGGGCGAAGAGAGCGAACGCCAGATAAAGCTGCGCGGCGAGCGGCTCGGCATAAAACCGCAGGAACTTTACCTTTTGCCTGAGACCTGTCTCGAACGCATATTCGAACAGGTGGACCGTCTCGACCCGCAGGCCATAGTCGTCGATTCCGTGCAGACGGTCTTCTCGATGAAACTCGAATCCGCGCCCGGTTCGGTCTCTCAGGTGCGCGAGGTGGCGGGGCAGTTTTTGATGCTCGCCAAAAACCGGACGGTCCCCGTATTTCTGATCGGCCACGTCACGAAAGAAGGCGCTATAGCAGGACCCAAGGCGCTCGAACACATAGTCGACACGGTGCTCTATTTCGAGGGCGAACGCCATCACAATCACCGAATCATTCGCGCGGTCAAGAACCGCTTCGGCGCGGCGAACGAACTCGGTATATTCGAGATGACAGGGCACGGGCTTGAGCCTGTGCTGAACGCATCGGGGCTGTTTCTGAATGAAAGGCCCATAGGGGTGCCCGGCTCCGTAGTGACTGCATGCATGGAAGGCACGCGGCCTCTGATGGTCGAGCTTCAGGCGCTCGTCGCTTCGAGCAAGTACGGCACAGGCCGAAGAATGACTCAGGGCGTCGATACGAACCGCGTGTCACTCTTGATGGCTATGCTCGAAAAACGTCTCGGCATGGACGTGCTCGGCGACGATGTGTTCGTGAACGTGGCGGGCGGCATCTCGATAGACGAGCCTGCCGCAGACCTCGGCATAGTCGCCGCCATCGCGTCGAGCTTTCGCAACATACCCGTAGACGAGCGATCGGCCGTCTTCGGCGAAGTGGGGCTTGCAGGCGAGGTGCGTGCGACAAATCAGGCATCGGTGCGCGTGCGCGAGGCTTACGCGATGGGCTTTCGCCGGTGCGTCATTCCTCAAGGCAACCTCATAGGGCTTGAGTATGATGACGGTATAGAAGTTATAGGAGTGCGAAACGTATCGGATGCGCTTGATGCGATGTTCTGATTTATGATCGCGATTCTCAAGCTTCCGAAATCAAGCCGTCGTGCGGAATGCGGAATGCGGAATCTGTTTTTGCCTTTTTACTTTTTCCTTTTTACTTGGAGTGGTGTGACGGTCGACCTCAAAAAACCAAAAGGGATGACGCAGCCCCCGTTGCCTCATCCCCTTCGGTTTTTTGTTTTGCTTTGTCTGTCGCTTCTCTCAGTTTTTGCGATGGCCGACGCAGCCCCCGTTGCCCCGACCATCGCGTAACCTTTAAGCTACGCCTGTACTATTGGCAATGCGCGTGCCAATGCTTAATGGCCCGCTCAGGTAGCTGTAAGTGTTGTAATCGAACAAAACTCCTGAAAGCCTTCACAGGGCGGTAACAAAACTTGTCAGCCTCCGAGTGACATATCGCGTAAGGAGCAGACGCGGCGAGGGGGAGACGCGGGGATGAGGAGACATCATTCTTTCGCCGCGTCCCCGTGTCCCCGCGTCTCATGCCCGTGAGTCATTTTGTGACCGAAAACCGTAGCAAATCTGATAGATTAGGTTATAATTGGAGCCGGTCGGGGATCAGCCCTCGGCCCGGCCGACAGTCTCAGGCTGAATCGCAGACCTCAGCCAGGGGTTCTTTTCATATTTCCTGGAAGCCGCTCAGAATGGTCTACGATTGGGAATCGTCTACGATTCTCCTGATGGCTCGAACACTGATTCATACTTTCTTATGCGTTCGAGCGACTTCTCGATCAAGCAGCAGCCGCAGACTGTCGAGTCGCATTCGCGGTCACAGAGAGGACCGCTGATAGATCTTTTACAATTAAGCTTAACTATTCGCAGCGTCGTATAGCAGGAACGGCTCAAGCGATAGATAAGACGTGCGGAGGTATTATGAGATTCGACGTTACTTTAATTCGTATCGTCTTCGTCGCGGCGCTAGTGAGTGCAGGTTATCTTCTGAGGCCCATCTACGGCAGCCCGGCAATTTCGGCAGCCGTCGGGGCGGGCGTTGCCGTCTCAATCATCTTCTTCGAGATACGCATACGCAAAGCATCTCTCAGGACTCTTATAGGCGGAGCTATCGGGTCAATACTTGGGATCACGGGCGCTAGTTTGATTAGTTGGATCATATCGGCACAGGAGGGAATACCGGGAGAATTCAAATCATTTCTTACCCTCATGCTGATAATGTTCATGGGTTATGTGGGCTTGATCGTCGGCGCAGTCAAAGGAGACTATATCGATCTGACGGCACTCGGAGGAATCTTGGTAGAGAAGGGGGCTACGAAGTCACACCCGCTCATACTCGATACATCGGTGATAATAGACGGGCGGGTGGCCGATATAGCCGAAACCGGATTTCTGGCAGGCACACTGGTAATCCCGCAATTCGTCCTGCGCGAGCTTCAACAGATAGCCGACAGCGCCGATTCGATAAAGCGCAACCGGGGCCGCAGAGGTCTCGACATTCTTCAACGCCTTCAAAAAAAGAAGGGCAGTTACGAAATCCTTATAAGCGAGGCTGACTTCCCCGATGTGCGCGAGGTCGACCACAAGCTCATAGAACTCGCGCGCCAACTCGAAGGCAAGATCGTCACAAACGATTTCAACCTCAACAAGGTCGCGCAACTGAGAGGCGTGACCGTTCTCAATATCAACGAACTGGCAAACGCTCTGAAACCCGTAGTCTTGCCCGGAGAGATCATGCGCGTCTTCGTCCTCAAAGAAGGCAAAGAGTACAATCAGGGCGTGGCTTATCTCGACGACGGAACTATGGTCGTCGTAGATAACGCGCGCCGCATGATAGGCAAGAACGTCGACGTGTCGGTGACTTCCGTTCTACAGACTACGGCGGGCAAGATGATCTTCGGCCGCTACAACGAGGACGGGCGCGTCTCCAGCCCGCGACATTCAGTCTCGCAGTGACTGAACGCAAAGTCAACATAGCCATAATTCCCGCCGCAGGCTTTGGCGCGCGCATGCACGCAGACCGCGCCAAGCAGATGATCGAACTCGGCGGCGTGCCCTTGCTCGTCCATACGCTCCGCCGCTTCGAGGAGTGCCCGTCCATAGATCAGGTCATTCTGGTCCTGCAACCGAGCCTCACGAGCGAAGTCCTCGCGCTCGTTTCGCGCCATAACCTCAAGAAAATAGTTCGCGTGGTGGGCGGCGGGGCTGAACGCCAGGACTCGATATACAGGGGGCTCCAGGTCATAAGAGAAGAGAGCGCGGGCATAATCTGCATACACGACGCTGTGCGCCCGTTCGTTCGGCCCGATGAGATTCGCGCGGTCACGGAGCGTGCCGAAGCTACAGGCGCGGCAATCATGGCTCTTCCCGCGACCGATACGATCAAGCAGGCGAAATCGGGCCGCGTCTATCGCACGCTCGACCGCAAGCGCATATATCAGGCTCAGACCCCGCAGGCGTTCCGCTACGCGATCATTCGAGAGGCTTATGACCGCGCATACACGGAAGGCTTTCTCGCCACAGACGATTCGCAACTCGTCGAGCGCGCGGGCCATCGCGTTTCGATAGTGGAAGGCTCGGCGATCAACATCAAAATCACGCGGCCTTTCGACCTCCGCCTGGCTGAGGTCATAAACTCCGAGTACTTCAGTTGACCTCTATGAACGAACCCTTCCGCATAGGCACGGGCTACGATATACACCCTTTGGTCGAAGGCCGCCCTCTCGTGTTAGGCGGCGTAGAGATACCTTTTGAAAAGGGGCTGCTGGGCCATTCAGACTCGGACGTGCTCGCGCATGCCATAGCCGACGCGCTGCTTGGAGCGGCGGCGCTCGGCGATCTTGGAACGCATTTCCCGGACACGGACCCACGCTACAAGGGGATTTCGAGCCTTGAGATTCTGGCCCGCGTGGTCGAGTTGATAGGGGAACGAGGGTTGCTGGTAGCAAACATCGACTCGGTGATCCTGGCCGAGCGCCCGCGCCTCGCGCCTCACATACCCGAAATGCGAAGGCGACTGGCATCGGCGCTTAAAATCGACATCGAGCGCGTAAGCGTGAAGGCGAAGACCAACGAGGGGCTTGACGCGATAGGCAGGGGCGAAGCGATGGCCGCGCAAGCGGTCGCGCTTTTAAGGAAAAAGTAAAAAGGCAAAAGTATACGGCCTCATTTTTTCCTTGTAATTAGGGCATGTCGCATAATTCAAGAAACGGCCCATAATTTGTAGATGGTCAAACAGCCACACACAATATCTGGGCGGAAAATCCATTTGTGCGACACGCTCTAATTACTCAGCCTTTCGTCCCGTAGGGACGGTTGAGTTTAGGCAGGTCATTTATGGCCTGCAAAATCGAGTTGATAGATGCCTCGTCGCGCGAGCGACGATTGAATTGGTTGTTTGATTTCAACCGTCGCTCAATAAATGTATTCATTCGCGCGACGCGAACTCTGTTCGACGCTTTCTTTCCGGGCCTTGAAAGACCCGGCTAAATTCAGCAGCCGCTCGCGCGGCTGGGTATTTACTTTTGCCTTTGGAGCGAAGCGACATGCGAGCAGTCGACATAATAACGAAGAAGCGCGACGGCCGGGAATTGACCCGCGATGAAATAGGCTTCATCGTGCGGGGATACACGGAGGGCGAGGTGGCCGACTATCAGATGGCCGCCTGGCTTATGGCCGTATACCTGCGCGGGATGACTCGCGCGGAGACGCTCGCCCTGACCGAAGAGATGTTGCATTCGGGCGCGGTGGTCGATTTTTCCTCGCTTGGCCGTCCGCGCGTAGACAAGCACTCTACCGGAGGCGTGGGCGACAAGACCTCGCTCGTCGTAGCGCCCGTCGTAGCGGCTGCGGGCGTGATAGTGCCTATGATTTCGGGCCGCGCGCTCGCGCATTCGGGCGGCACGCTCGACAAGCTCGAAGCCATACCGGGATTCAGGACCGATCTTTCGCTTTCGGAGTTTCGCTCGGTGCTCGAAAAAACAGGGGCGGCCCTCATAGGCCAGACCGCAGAGATAGCGCCCGCCGACCGCAAAATATATGCTCTGCGCGATGTGACCGCGACCGTCGAATGCCGTCCGCTTATGGCCGCTTCGATCATGAGCAAGAAGATGGCCGAAGGCATAAACGGCCTCGTGCTCGACGTGAAAGCGGGCAGTGGAGCCTTCATAAAGACGGAAGCCGAAGCCGTCGAACTCGCCCGCCTTATGATAGACATCGCCCGTGAAATGGAGAAAGAGGCCGTCGCACTCATCACAGATATGAATCAGCCGCTCGGCCGTGCGGTCGGCAATTCGCTCGAAGTCATAGAGGCGTTCGAGACGCTGCGCGGGCGCGGGCCGGAGGATTTGAACACGCTCTGCCGCGAGCTTTCAGCAGAGATGATCGTGATGGGCCGCGCTGCGGGCGATATAGAAGAAGGGCGGCACGTTTATGATGAGATGATAGGGTCGGGCGCGGCAATCGAAAAGATGCGCGAGATCATAACCCATCAGGGAGGCGACGCCCGCGCGATTGACGATTACGAACTGCTTCCGCGTGCGTGCCACGAACGAATAGTGCGCGCTCAGGCTTCGGGCTATGTCGAGGCCATAGACGCAAAGGCCGTAGGGCACGCCTCTATGCTGCTCGGCGCGGGCCGCGCGTCGATCGATGCGCCGGTTGATTTGAGCGTCGGGTTGCGCGTAGAATCGAGAATCGGCGACCTCGTGGCAAGCGGCTCCCCGATTGTCACACTGTACTTCAACGACGAGGCTAATGTCGAAGAGGCCGCGCGTGTGATCGAGGGCGCTTACACCTTATGGCCGCACGCCGTCGCGCCGCCCGAATTGATAAAAGAGGTGCTGCGCTGATCTCCATCATCGGCCATAGGTAAGAAAGAAATCTTTATACGAAAGAAATCTTTGAGCGAGGCAGGTTGCCGGGTGAATTCGAGCCTTTCGAGGGTGATCGAATAAAATTTGGTTCGGGTTCGAAATCGTTCTTCGATTAGACACACTCTGAGTTATAATCAACGACCCCGTTTCGGAAAGGATGAAGGATGAAAGATGGTCGGAAGGATTTTCATCCTTCATCCTTTCTGGAAACTCCAGTTGGTTTCAAGGAGTCTTACATATAGCGAGGGCGACACCCTGAAACCAGGAAAACGGCTGCGCCGGATGTCCGACAAGCTGCCAGCTTGTCGTTTTCGCCGGACTACCAGACCTCGACAAGCTGGCAGCTTGTCGGACATTCACCGAGGAGGAAATTAATGAAAGCGAAAATCACTCGCCGCGATTTCGTTCGCACAAGCGCCGCAGTCGGCGCAGTCGCCGGATTGAGCACCAATCTGTACGGCCTTCCTCAGTCGAAGGGGACGCGCCCGCTCGTCGTCTCCAGTTCGAACGGTCTGCGCACCAACGAAAAGGCCATGCAGATGATACGCGCGGGCGCTGATACGATGGATGCCGTCATAGCGGGAGTCAACATAGTCGAGGACGACCCGAAAGATATGAGCGTCGGCTACGGCGGCCTGCCGAATGAAGAGGGAGATGTCGAACTCGATGCATCCGTCATGCACGGCCCCTCGAAGCGGGCGGGAGCGGTGGCTTCCTTGCGCCATATCAAGAACCCCTCGAAGGTGGCCAAGCTCGTCCTTGAGCGAACGGATCACGTGTTGCTCGTAGGAGAGGGCGCTCTGCGATTCGCCCTCGCGCACGGCTTAAAAAAAGAAGACCTCCTGACGGAAGAAGCGCGCGTCGTATGGCTCAGATGGAAAGAGACGCGCAGCGACCGCGACGCCTGGGGACCGGGACTCGACGCCCCTCCCGACAGTCAAACAACGGGTTTGATACTCGACAGCGATATGAAACGAGAAGAGTTGCTGGCGCTGGCCGACCGTATAATCGCAAGTCCGCCGACGGGCACGATCAATTGCCTTGCCATAAACGAGCGCGGAGATATATCGGGCACGACGACCACGAGCGGACTCGCTTTCAAGATACCGGGCCGGGTCGGGGATTCGCCCCTGATAGGATGCGGACTCTTCGTCGATAACGAGATAGGGGCGGCAGGATCTACCGGTAGGGGCGAAGAATGCATAAAGATAAACGGCGCGCACACTGTAGTCGAGATGATGCGCAAGGGAATGTCTCCAGCAGAAGCCTGTATGGAAGCGGTCAAGCGCGTGGCGGCAAATTACAACAACGACAAGAAGAAGCTCCAGCGGGTCGGCATAAACTTTTACGCGCTGAACAAGCAGGGCGAGCACGGGGCCGCCACCCTCTGGGGACCATCCATAGGAGAGGACGGACGGCGGCGGCGCTCTCAATACGCTGCGCATGACGGGCGCGAAAACAAGCGTATTGAAATACCATACCTCTTCGAATCGCTGAATGAGAGATGACGGCGAAGCGCAGCTATCAGCTATCAACCCTCGGCGTATGTTCTCAGGGATGATAGCTGATGGTCGGCGGTTAAGCAGTTATGGAAGCCACCGAGTATGCAGCAATCATACACGCTGGCCAGGAGGCTTCGGCTACAGGCGGTTAAGCAGTTATGGAAGCCACCGAGTATGCAGCAGGCTGATCTATTTGGTTGCAATAACGTGATAGCCCATACGGTCAAGCAAATGTTTGACCCGGCTTTCTTGAGCTAAACGAGCTCTTCGCATTGCTTCTACAGCAAACAGGATGTCTTCATTTTCTTCCTTGTATTGCTGAGTTGCTTTATCTACATCTGGCGCAGGTTTCGGTTGGCGAGGAACTCGTTTAGTGCTTGTTTTCTTTATCTGTTCTTTCTTCATCGCCTTGTTCCTCCTAATACCTATTCTAGCATAGTGGATCGCCCTATCAAGAACTCATTTCTCGATTCGATCAATTTGGCTGCTCGGATAGTTGACAATGATACATCTGCACGAACGTAATAATCCCATAAATGCTCCCATAAGGGATCATCCTTGCCGAGCAAATGTATACTCTGCGCGGCATGGATTGAAACTTTTCATCAAGCTCACCGCCAGGCGATTTTATTTGGAGTGCGGCGGCCCGGACGCCGCTTTTCATTCGT
>JAKEHD010000690.1 GCA_022615215.1 Blastocatellia bacterium | reverse complement strand
CCGAGCACCCGGCCTATCAGGTATTGATCGTTTAGGACTATGCCGGGCGTGAGGTAGAGCGGCGAGTCAGGGAGCTTTCCCGCTTCCCATCCGCAGTGCGGACAGAACACGCTGCCCCGTTTTTGTTCCATGCATCCCATGCAAAGATTTTCCGTGTACATACTGTCTCCTTTTCGCCGAAGGGCGGCTTAACGGGCCTTTTTATTGACCACGAGACAACCGGCCATCAGGTCGTGTAGAGCCTGTTTCTTTTCGGTAAAGGCCGCCATAAGGTATCCGAACCCGAAAAACATGGAAGAGAGTATCTTGCCGAAGTGACGGCCTGTGGCCCTGCCGAAAGATATGCGGCTGCCAGTGGGACCAGTCACAGCGATGCCGAGCGCCATCTTCCCTAGCGTCCCGCGCGCGGGCGAACTCTCCATCAGCGACGCATACAGCCAGGTGAATATCACGGGCAAAATCATAATTATCACGAGCGAGATTTCTTCTCCGTCGCCGTCGAGGATGCGACTCTCCTTCAGGGCTATGTGCAGCACAAGCAATATCCCCCATAAAACGCTAACGATAAGCGAATCTATTAGAGAAGCCGCGAACCTCTTCCAGAAACCGGCGTAGCGCGCCGGGTAAGAACTGCGCGCATTAAAGGACGAGGGCTTCTTTCTCTCCTGCCAGGCATTGGGCAGGCTTGAGGTCGGAATGGAAGCCCCGCAAACGTGGCAGAACTTCGCTCGGTAGTCGCTTTGTGTCCTACATACTCTGCAAACCGTTACCATCATAATAGCCTCCTTCGCGTTGGCGGGCGCGGCTTGTCGCCCGGACAGCATCAATTTTCAATCAATTTTGGGGCGCTTTATCGCTCTCACCTGAAGAACGCGAAAATCGGAGGGCAAAAGGCTCACGCCTGCGAAATATTTTTTCGGGGCGGCTTCAATCGCTAAAACTCAAACCAAAACAGAAGAAGCGCAGTCCAATTAATACTGGTCGGAGAAAGGGTTGATGGGATAACATTTCCATACGGAATCGAGGAAGGGAATTATTATGAAAAGAAAGTCGAGACTCCTTGCAATCGCAGGCGCTATGATGTTTCTGGCATCACTCTCTGTTTCGGGAAACGGCGATGCCACGCCAGGCGCGCCCGTTGCCGCAAGAAAGAAATCTTTGCCGACCTTCAGCAAGGACGTGGCCCCGATCTTTTATAACAAATGCGTCTCCTGTCACCGCGAAGGAGAGGTCGCGCCCATGTCTTTGTCGACCTACAAGCAGGCCCGCCCGTGGGCGCGCGCTATTCGCGAAAAGGTTCTGGATCGAAGCATGCCGCCCTGGCACGCCGACCCCGCTTACGGGAAATTCAAGAATGATCGCAGCCTCTCGAAACGTGAGATCGAGACCATAACGGCCTGGGTCGACTCGGGAGCGAAAGAAGGCGACCCCGCGGATTTACCGCCCGCGCCTCAGTTCGCCGACGGCTGGCAGATAGGAGAGCCTGATCTCGTTTTGACCGTGCCCTTCGAATACACGGTCCCCGCCGAAGGCGTGCTCAGTTATAAATACTTCATGATACCGACCGACTTCGAAGAGGACCGATGGGTCCAGGCGGCCCAGATTCGTCCGGGCAATCGCGCGGTCGTACACACGTGATAGCGTTTTTGATACCGCCCGAAGGTCAGAGAGGACGCGGCGGATTAGGCCGTGCCGGACTCGACGCCATTGCGGGCACAGCGCCGGGCGAGCAGCCCACCATGCTGCCCGACGGAATTGGCAAACTCGTGAAGGCGGGTTCTATGATAGTGCTTCTGTGTACTACACGCCCAACGGCGCTCCGCAGAAAGATCGGACCTCCATAGGGTTGATCTTCAACAAGAAACCGGTTCGAAAAGCCCTCGCGGGAGGGGCGGCGATGAATCGCTTTTTCGCCATCCCCGCAGGGGCCGAGCGTCACAAAGTTGCCTCAAGCTACATGTTCCGCCAGGACTCTCACATACTGAACCTGATGCCGCACATGCATCTGAGGGGAAAAGATTTCGAGTATCGCCTCATCTACCCGGACGGAAGCTCGAAGATGATACTTTCGGTGCCGCGCTATGATTTCAACTGGCAGACGCGCTATGAATTCGCCGAGCCTGTGGCCGCTCCCAGGGGGAGCCGATTGGAATGCATAGCCCATTTCGGTAATTCGGCCAAAAACAAGTGGAACCCCGACCCGTCGAAGACTGTGCGATGGGGCCAGCAGACCTGGGACGAGATGATGATAGGCTTTGTGGGATTCACGCGCGACGATCAGAACCTGCTGAGTTCGCCCGATGCCGACAGGTAGGCGCGTCAAAAGCCTTCGCTCCCTCTTCTCGGAAGAGAAAACAGCCTTCAATAAATCGGATTGGTGAGGAAATGCTCCCGGAATACAGGGCATTTCCTCAGCTTATTTGCCCGTGAGCTTACACAGTGCGAGATGTTACGCATTTTTAGCTTGCTTTCCGGCTCAGGGTATGGTATTAGTTACAGCGTAATTGGGCGGGTAAAAATCCGCTCCGACGTAACATCACAGCGGAACGCAAGCAGTCCTTGGATAAGGAGGGGAAAAAAGCGACCAAAAGCGTTCGATTCGCTCCATCATTTATCTGATTACCGTTACATTCGCGATTTCTGGGGGGCTGCGAAGGTAGCTCTTGGGCCGTGCTGCATCGATTCGGGCAAGACGTGCGGCTTTGGGGGGGTAGTGTCTTCACTTGAGCCAGGCAGCCGAACTTTCGCACATCCCGCGAGCGTGAAAGTATAACTGCGGTACGAAACCAGGTAAAAAATCGACTCCTCGAATAGTAACTGCCATAGCATCTGTTAAGGCATACAGAGGGGTAATCCTCACACCTGTCCTTTAAATGAGTTCTTTCCTGACATCCGGCCGCCTTGCGGGCGAGAAAGTATAGGTGTCTTCAGACGTGGCTTTCTCTTAATAGGGCGGCGGAGTCCGGCACTAAGGCAATGGGTTCGGAAGGCCCTTGCATGTTCTTGTAGAGCCAAGGGCACCGGACACATAAAGATGAAGAGTAAGGAGGCTCAAAGAAATGCGCACACACAGACCAAAAATGGCTCTCTTGATTTCAGCAGTTCTCCTGATGGCAGCGGCACTGGTCGATCAGCCGTATTCGCTGGCTCAAAACCCGAACCTCTCAGGAGGGGGATTGACGAAGGATCCGGTGCTGCTTAGTCAAAACGAAGTCTTTGAATCCAAGCTGATCATCAGCCTCGATAAAGAGGATGCTGAGAAGGTTCCTTTCGTAGAGGCCGATGAAGAATTTCAAGCAGTATCGGCAACGGCGGCGGCGGCGGCCGTCCCCAGAGCATTTCCCATCCTGCCGGGTGGCATAGACCATGCCGCCGCCGGGACCGGAACCGCCAACGCCGGTTTTGGAACCATACGCATGCGGGGCGTTCCCCCTGGATCGATGGTCGTAAGAGCCTTTCTTTATTGGGGCACCATCACCAACAACCCGACACTCACCGCGACGGCCATCTTCAACGGAGTGCAGGTAACGGGGACGCTAATAGGCTCAAGCCCGCAGCTTCTCAATTGCTATCTCCCCATGCCGGGCGGTCCTACTTTCGCCGTCTATCGCGCCGGCGTGAGGACGCTCGTTCCGCCGGCCATCAATGTCGACTACAGCGTGAACGGTCTTGCCAGCGCCGTGACGAATGGAGGGGATCCCTTCTCCTGTACATTCCCCTTCTCTCCCCCTCAACTGCCTTTTCCATTGGGGGCGAGCCTGGTGATACTCTACTCGCACAGTTCCATACCGGCCGCCAGCCGTACATACCTTCATCAGGGGGTTTTCACTGTTACAGGCAATGTCACTTTCACTCACAACCTGAACCCGGCGTTGCCTTCTCACAATCTCCTCAAGAGCACACGATTGGGCGGTGACGGACAGGCGGGATGCAGTCTCTTTTCCGTCGGCACCGCCACAGGCGAAAGAACCTCTATAGGAGACAATCTCTCTCCCCTGACTCAGATAAAAGGTTCCGGATCCACATTCAACACGGACGGCGACTTCAATGGCTACGATGGCGCGTCGCTAAACCAGCTATGGGACACCCACACGGATTCCTTCGGCGCGATCAATGGCGCAGGCACTTTGATCACGCCCGGTGTCTCTCAGTACCTCGTGCAGTTTTCGGCAGTCGGTGATTGCTTCGTGCCCATAGTCTTTCTACTGACCGTCCGCTGAAGTAGCAGTGGTCAGTGGTCAGTGGTCGAGCGGAAAAGATTTCTTTCTTACGTCGCTCTATGTTGCGCTTTAATCGAAGTCCTGGCTAAAGAAACAACGGACGACTGACTAAGGACGACGGACAAAACCATAACCTTTGCAAAGTCAAAAAGGAGGAATCAATGAAACTCTATTCTTTGAAGCTGATCGCAATCGCTTTAGTGATGGCGTGTGCGCTGTTCGTCCTTCTAGGAGATGGCGAAACGTCATCAGGCGCAGAGAAGAAGTACGCGAGCACGGGTTTCGGCAATGCTGAAACCCTTATGGCCAGGTATCAGGCCTGGGAGGCGAAGTATGTAAAGGAGGCGGGCGCTGGAAACATAGCCCTGCCGCTCGGTCCATCCATGACCTTCTCGACCGAATACGTCGCCGGGAGTGGGCAGGCGAAAATAAACCTGCACGATGGAAAGGTCGAAGTCTCGGTCGAAGGGCTTCCCCGAGATGAAAGCTGGGACGTATGGCTGATTGACGAACTCAACGGTCCCGGCAGCAGCATCCTGCCCGAACCGGGCGACACAATGATGAATCTCGGCAGCCTGAAGCAAGAGGGTGAGCAGGCAAAACTCGAAACCACGCTCGACCCCGCGATGCTGCCGACCCTCGACCCGGATGTCGTCGTGGTGACGCGCAAGGGCAAGAACCCTACAGAGAGCCGGACGCTGGCCGGGAATATGACTCTGTTTCACGAGTTGTATCTGAGCGGCCAGCAGGGCCACTTTGGGACGATTAACGACCGCGTGGAAACTCCGTCCCAGGAGCCGGAGGAGCGCGGCCTTTTTGGGCGGATGATCGATGCGATAAGCCCGACGGCCTCTGCGCAGATAGGGCCAGGGATAGGCGGGCTGATCGGCGATGGCAGGAAACTATTCTTCAACGAGCAATTCCTCGGCAACGGCCGAACCTGCGGGACGTGCCACCGTGAGGACAACAATCTCACGATAGACCCGGAGTTCATGGCGACTCTGCCGCCAAGCGATGCGCTCTTTGTGGCGGAATTCAATCCCAACCTCGCCGTGAATTTCGAGAACCCTGTCCTCATGCGGAATTTCGGGCTGATACTTGAAAACGTCGACGGGTTCGGCAATCTGGCCACGAAGTTTGCAATGCGCGGCGTGCCTCACACCCTCGCCTTGCTCGACAATACTCTCACGCCCGCCAATTTCGACGGAACGACCACTCCGCCCAATGAAAGGACAGGCTGGAGCGGAGACGGCGCTCCCGTCGGACTATTCACCCTCTTCGATGGGACGCCGCATAATGCTCAGGGAACCCTGCTCGATTTCGCTATAGGCGCAGTCATTCAGCATTTCCCGCGAACGTTGAACCGGCAACCCTTCACATTCCCCGGACTTCCCTTCGACTTCCGTTTGCCGACCCTGGCGGAACTGGTCGCTATGGAAGCTTTCCAGAAATCCACCGGACGTCGACTCGACCCCGACCTCAGCGTTCTGGTGCTGAAAGGATTCGTGCCCGATAGAGGACAGCAACTCTTTCTCTCGGTGGGATGCAACCTCTGCCATCGCAACGCCGGAGCGAGTGTGGATAACATTCAGAATGCCAACTTCAACACCGGCGTTGAAAACCTCCCCGACCAGCCCGCAGACCTGACCGGCGAGCTCAACCCGCCGGATGGAGGTTTCGGGCAAACGCCCTGCACGGGCCCCGGAGGTAGCCCGCCTTGCGGCAACGGCACTTTCAACACGCCTGTGGTGGTCGAGGCGGCAGACACGGGGCCTTTCTTCCACAACAATGCGATTGAAACCATAGAAGGCGCTGTGGACTTTTACGACAGCAATGCCTTCAACAATTCGCCGGCCGGCCAGATCGTTCCCATAGACCTGGAAGCCACGCAGGTCGTAGCGATAGCGGCGTTCCTGCGCGTGCTCAATACGCTTGAGAACATACGCTCGGCAGGCGACCTTGAGAAACGCGCGATACTGGCGAACCTCGCCGACGGGAGAGAACTCATCGGTCTGTCGATAGCCGAGTTGACCGATGCTCTCGAAGTTCTAAACGGCGGGGGGCTGCACCCGAATGCTCAACTTCTCTTGCAGCAGGCCATCGCCTTGGACACTCAAGCGCGGCGCACGTCAAACCTGACCACGAGAAACAATCTCCTGAACCAGGCTCTCGACCTCAAGAAGCTGGCAGTGAAAGATATGGTCGCGGTCAACGTGCCTGCATTTGATTTTTAAATGTGACTTCGGACCCTGAATCAGGGGCCGCAGGAGCAGGGGAGCAGGGGAGCAGGGGAGCCATGGGGTCAGAGAAGCCAGAAACTGAGCACCCCCGCACCCCCCTGCACCCCTGCGTTCTTTCTGAAACGGAGGAATTATGTCTCGCACAGGACTTTTATTCACGTTGCTTGTTTTGATGATGATACCGACAGGGTGCAGCCGGAAGGTTGAAGCCGCCCGCGTGGAACTGGCGCAGATGAACATCCCGTTCAGCGAAAAATCTTTCGTCGAAGCGGCCCGTCAAGGCAACACTGCTGCGGTGGCTCTGTTCATAGACGCGGGCATGGATACGGAAACGAGGATCAATGAAGGACAGACCGCCCTGGAGGCCGCCGCTCTCGCAAATCATGTCGAGACCGTCAGGGTATTGCTCGCCCGTGGCGCTGATCCGAACGCGAGAAACAGATTCAATGGCACGCCCCTTATGAGCGCCGCGTGGAAAGGCAATTACGATATAGTGCGAATGTTGCTCGACGAGGGCGCAGATATTCAAGCCAAGGATGATAGAGGCATGACGGCCTTGATGTTTGCCGCCTGGGAGAACCGCGTGGAATTTGTAACCATGTTGTTGAAAGAGGGCGCTGAAATCGATGCAAGAGACGAAAACGGTTGGACGGCCTTGATGCGCGCGGCCTTCAAAGGCCACACGGAATCCCTTCCGGTCTTGCTCGACAACGGCGCTCAAGCGAATGCGAAATCCACAGACGGAACTTCTGCCATTATGTGCGCGGCAGTTGGCGGGCATGCGAACAGCGTAAAGTCATTATTGGAGCACGGGGCCGATGTGAACGCGCAGAGTGATGACGGAAAGACCGCTTTGTTGAAAGCTGTCGAAGGAGGTCATACGGAAGTCGTGCAAATCCTGCTGGCCGGAGGCGCTGATCTGAACGCAAAGGACAAAGACGGCAAGACTGCTCTCTCGCTTGCGGAAGCTGAAGACAGAATCGAACTGGCTCGATTATTGAGAGAAGCCGGAGCCTTAGAGTAACGCAGTGGTCAGCAGAAACTCAGCTATCAGCTATCAGCTATCAGCATTAATAGCTGACCACTGACCACCACTGACGGCTGAGGGCTGAGGGCTGATGGCTGAGGACTGATGGCTGAGTTCATCGTTCCGTGCTCAGTCGGCTTTTGGAAAATTCTCGGTGGCTTTCACTCTGCCGATCTGAGCGGTGTGTCGGCTTTCGTGGCGGCCTCCGATCAAAAGCCATTGATAGAGATTGATATTCCCAAGAAACGGGTGAGGATAGGTCAACCGGCTGAGGTCGTACTCGGCGAGCCGTTCTATATTCGCCATCAACCGCGCGCGCGAGGCCGTGAGCTTTGCGAGCGACTCCTGAGCGGGCACATCGAGGCGGGGCGCGACTATATCGGGCGCTTGCGCGCGGGTCGTCCTCAGCACTTCAGCAAATTCGTCGAGGCAATCGAGCGCCGAGGCATCGGGCGCAGGGTCGGGCGGAATATTCATCTCTGCGGCCTTCTTGAGCATCATCGAAGTGAGCCTGCCGCTTCCTTCATCGGCCAGGGCCAGATGGTGCAGTATGTCGCTTATGGCCCATTGATCGGGGGCCGGTTTGTAATCGAATTGAGCTTCGCTGAGACTCGATACGGCTTCGAGCAGAGCCTCTCTGTCTGCGGTGATCGCATCAGCGATCTCCTGAAGTTTTTTCGTCAATCCCATATCGCCTCCTTGAAGCAAGCAGATTAGCAATCCGCCCGCGCCCGCGCAAGGAAAGGACGCAAGGGTGCAGAGGTGCAGAGGTGCGGGTGTGATTAAAAGTGGGACTTGCCAGTCAGAAATTATACAGAGCCAGGAGCTTGAGCGGATTAAGTCTCAAAATCCCGATGCCCTAAGATGGCTAAT
>JAKEHD010000118.1 GCA_022615215.1 Blastocatellia bacterium | reverse complement strand
CGCCTCTGCCTGATAACACATGAAAAGAGGAGGGGCACCAATGTTTAAATTGACAGGCAAGCAGAATGTAAAGGCGATAATCGTGGTTCTTTTTGTGGCCGCTATTGCCTATGGGTTTTCATCCGGCCCGCCTTCCGGTCATACCGGCGCGCCCGGAGATAATGGTACTTGCGTCGTCTGCCACGCTCCATCTGCAGGGTCGGGTCCCGGATCGGGAAGCATTCGTATCGAAAATGTCCCCCAAGAGTATACATTAGGCCAGCAGTACACGATTAACGTGGTCATACAGGAACCGGGACGCCAGGTGTTCGGCTTCCAGATGACTGCCATTGATGATAGCGGGAACAGGGCCGGAACCTTTGCTTCTCTCGATTCGAACACGCGGCTCAATTTTTCAACGGGTTCGGGCGGCAGGCAATACATACAGCACACCCTGGCAGGCACACAATCTCCCGTCACAGGCAGCCGCACATGGCAGGTTCGATGGACTGCTCCATCGAGCAATGTGGGCAGAATCCGCTTCTTCGTGGCCGGGAATGCCGCCAACGATGATGGGACGAATGGGGGAGATATAATCCACACATTTAATGCCGTCTCAAATCAAGGGGTGGTCGCCTGCTCCTTCTCAATCGCCCCCGCCGAAGAAGTCTTTTCGGGCGAAGGCGGGAACGGCAGCCTGGAAGTAACCACGCAATCGAATTGTGATTGGGTGGCCATAAGCAATGACGAGTGGATCAGCATCACACAGGGCGGGGCGGGGACCGGCAATAGAACCGTCTCTTACACGGTTGCAGCCAATCCCAATGCAGAGATTCGCAGGGGGACTCTGACTGTTGCGGGTCAGACCTTCACAGTAGTGCAGGCAGGTACGGGCACCACTCTGGCGAATTTAACCGTGACCAATACAGGCCCGTCTGAATCGGTGTCCGCTGCATCCCGTATCACCTACACGATAACGGTCAATAATTCCGGGCCGGATATGGCCGCCGATGTCGTCGCGAATGCAACGACGCCACAAGGCACAACCTTTGACTCCATTACGGCGACCGTCGTCGCAGGTGCCGGTGCGCCTCGCGCTGCCGCGTCAAATCAAGGAACCTCAGCAGCGCCTCCCATCGGAGGCACGGGCGATATAATACACTCGCTGGGCGATATTCCACCCGGCGGGACGGCGACCATTAAACTCACTTTAAACGTAATCGCGGCAACGGGAGCGACGATCTCGAACACAGTGTCCGTGACAAGCGCGTCGGTTGACCTGGATACGGAGGATAACTCGGCAGAGGCAAACACTACGGTCGAGGGCGGCGGCATAGTCGAACTAAGTTGGGAGCAACCATCTTCAACCCAAGAGAACCCGACGCCCTCCCCAACTAATATTCGGGTGAATCCTGCCGCATTAACCTCGACAGGCAACGCTCCGCCCCCGGCCGACCAGACTTGCACGCTCCTGATGTACAGAGTATACATATCCGATCAGCAGCCCGTTCAGTTGATAACTGAAAACCTTCGAATGTCATTGCCGCCCAATTCGCTGAAAGCGAATGCGCCCGTCTCCCCGGACGGTTCGTTCTATGTCATCACGGCAGTCTGGCAATGTGGCGAAACCGAAATAGAGAGCGGGTCGTCTGGTGTGGTGAACGTCCCCGGCGGACCCAGGCTGAATAATGTGAAGGTGGGCGGGAAAATAAAGATCAAAGGGACAGGGTTCACTGGCTCTGTGGAAGTTTTCCTGGAAGGCATAGGCTTCTCGAAGAACGCGAAAGTGAAAAAGAACAACACGCAGATAATACAAAAAGGCAATCTCATGGATGGAAGGAGAGTGTCCGAACTTATCGATTCGAGCCAGGACGCTCTCCTGACCGTTCGCAACAGCGACGGCGGCATATCGAGCGTTAAACTTAGCAAGCAGTAGCCGCGATCTGTCATTATCGAGGTCTCGCCGAATGGAACGATCAGGCGAGACCTCGGTATTAGGAATCGGGAGCCGCCGCTTGAAGACTTTGGCTTACGCAAGGAGCGGGAAGAAAGATGGCGGACGCGAAAACGAAAGCCCCGGTCTTATCGCTTCTCCTCGCTCTCGCCCTGTCGATTGCGCCGACCGTTTCAACGGCCGATAGCCCTAGTCAGATACCTCGCACGCCCTCGCGTAGTCTGCATCAGTGGGGCGCGGTCACTCTCTTTCATGGGCTGCCGTCGAATCATACGCGCGCTATAGCTCAGGACCGTGAGGGCGTGATGTGGTTCGGGACCGATGGAGGCCTTGTTCGCTACGACGGCCAGCGCATTCAGAAGGCCGCAACCGACGGTCCCGTAGCAGGGCGCGTACACGCGCTCAGGTTCGACCCCGAAGGCTCGCTATGGGTCGGGACCGAAGCGGGCGCTGTCCGGCTGAAGGACGGCCGCATCGATTCAATTCCTGAAACCGAAGGCAAAACCATAACCGCCATCATCACGCCGAGCGCGAGCCGCGCAGTGATGGCAAGCTCTCAGGGCGTGATATTCGATTGCTCAATCTCAACAGACGGCCCGATTAGCGTTCGAACCATCGGGCCGGACCAACATTACCTCCTCACAATAGATTCAGATCAACGCATCCCGCTTCCTCTCACAAGCCTCGCCCTCGCGGGTGAGATTTTGATAATAGGCACTCGCAGCCGGGGGTTGCTCGCGATCGAGCACAATGAGGTAAAAGAGATACCCGCTCGCCCGCGCGCCTTCTTCGTCGAAGCGATAGAGACGGACCCGCAAGGGCATTTGTGGTTCGGCGCTCAAGCCAAAGGCGAAGGCGGCGGACTCTACAGTGGCGGCGACCCGGTGAATCCAGCGAGGGTGGATATGGGTACGGGCACGGTCACATCTCTTTGTTTCGATTCGAGGGGCGGCCTGTGGGCCGGGACCGATGAGCGAGGCGCATTCTACTATCCGGCTTCGGGCGGGGGAGCGAGCGCGATTTCCTTGCATGGGACCGAACGCTTCACCTTTGAGAACACAGCAGGCGGGATGCGCTCCGACAGCATCTACTCCATCTTCGTAGACCGCGAAGGAGTTGTATGGTTCGGCACAGATCGCGGCGTCTGTCGTTACGACCCGCGCAGCCCCTCCATCGAAACCGTAAGCGCCAGACCCGATAGCAATTTCGCCCGAGCGATGTTTCAAGCCTCGGACGGCTCTCTGTGGTGTGGGACGAATTCGGGATTGTTCATACGTGATGGCAGAGCGGCAACGTGGCTTCCCGTCAGAGAGCTTGCGGGCAAGACCATTCATTCGATAGCCGAAGATTCGACAGGCCGTTTGCTCGTTGGAACTGCGTCAGGACTCTTCGCAGGGTTGAAATCGCCTCGCAGCAGATCGATAGTTGGTGGACGCCGCTTCGCGCGCATCGAGACGGAAGAAAGCGAGACGGCCTTCGGCGATAGCGTCCGTGCGATATGTGAATTCCGGGGCGCGACCTACATAGCGAGTTTCGGGCGAGGCGTCGAACGGCTCGACGGCGAGCGCCGATCCCTTGTCTGGCCGCTTGAGGAAAAAGAGAATATCGACGGGCGCGAGCGTCAGGTCTTGAGCCTCCACGCTGATAAAGATAAACGGCTATGGATAAGCACAGCCGAAGCCGGAGTGTTCATGTTTGATGGCAACCAAGTGTCGCCTGCCTCTTCACTCGACAGTCTGAGAGACACCGCCGCTTGGGCCATAGAAGGAAGCGGCGACGATACTCTATGGCTTGGCACGCCGCGCGGGCTTTACGCTCTCAGGCGAGAAGAGGGTAGTCCCGGCTCGTTGCGCCCCATCATAGAAGGCCAGGATGTCCGCGCCATCAGTGTGAGCGCCATTGGCGACGAACAATCGCTTCTGTGCGCGACGGTCGGCGGCGGGATGTTTCGTGTGATGATCGATGAGCGAGGCGCGGGCGTAATCTCGCAGATGACCGCCGAGCAGGGACTGCCTTCGGAAAACGCATTCGCTGTGTTGTCTACCCGCGCGGCATCGGGCGAGGAGACTTTATGGATAGGCACAAGTCACGGGGTAGCGCGATACGAGCCGGGCCGTGTAGCGCCGAACTTGCGCGCCTCCCGCGTGATGGGCAAGCGCGTCTATCAGGCGGATGAGATAATCGCGGGCCTTGAGCTTGAGTATCCGCAAAACAGCCTGGCCCTCGACGTAGCCGCTACAGCCAGCCGCACCTTTCCCGATCAGTTCCAGTACGAGTTTTCTTTATTCGACAGCGCGAGCCGCGTGGTCAGGCAGAGACGCGCGCGCGATTCGCAATTCCTGATGGAAGGCTTGCGACCGGGCCGTTACAGAGTCGAGGCACGCGCATACACGAACGACCTCGTAGCGAGCGAGCCGCTCGCTTTCGAATTCACAGTAGCCGACGCGCCCTTTCCCTGGACTTCGACTGCGCTTTCGGTACTGCTTGCGCTCGCGCTCGCGGCGCTATGGTGGGGCTGGCATCAGAATCGGGGGCTTGCTCGCGCAAACGACGCCCTCGGAGATGCGAACCGTCAACTCGGAGATACGCGCCTGCAACTTGCGAATGAGACCGAGGCCGAGCGCCGTCGCATAGCGCGCGACCTGCACGATCAAACGCTCGCCGACCTTCGCCGCCTGCTCCTGCTAACGGATGAATTGCATTCAGGCAAATCGGGCAATGGGCAGCCCTCCATAGCTCCATCGGAGTTTCGCCATGAAATAGAATCCATAGCCACCGAGATAAGGCGCATAATCGAAGACCTCAGCCCTTCGGCGCTCGCGAACGTAGGGCTAGGGGCGGCGCTCGAATGGGCGCTGCTCGAAGCGGTGGCCCACCTGCCCGCCGAACGCCAGTTTGAATATAGCTTTTCGTGCGACGACGATCTCGAAGAGCGACTCAATCTTGCGCCGGGCGTCCGCATACAGATATACCGCATAGCGCAGGAAGCCATAAGCAACGTCTGCCGCCACGCAACCGCCACTCACGCGCGGCTCTCGGTCGCTATCTCTCCGTCGGGCGATTTTCTGCTTGAGCTTGAAGACGACGGGCGAGGCTTCGACCCGTCCATTAGCAGCGTGATGACAGGCCGGGGACTTGCGAACATGCGTTCACGCGCGAGCCTGATCGAAGCCGAAGTCGATTGGAGCAATCGCTCTGGAGGCGGGACCACATTCACACTACGTCGCCCGCATTCAGGGAAAGCGGCCGTATAGAAATGATCAGCCATCAGCCATCAGCTATCAGCTATCAGCCGTGATGTGTGATGCGTGATTCAACCGACCACCGGCCACGTAAGAAAGAAATCTTTATGACCACCGACTACCGACCATCGCTTGATCTATCGAAACAGTTGCCGTATCTTCGTTGTATATACGACGGAGGCAGATTATGAGAGTTCAAATTCAAAAGTGGGGCAACAGCCTTGCTCTTCGCATACCGAAATCATTCGCCAACGAGTCCAACATCGAGCAGGGGTCTCTCGTAGATTTATCTGTGATCGAGGGAAAGCTGATCGTCGTTCCCGTCTCTGAGCCTGAATATACCCTTGACGAACTCCTGGCAGGAGTCACAAAGGAAAATATTCATCCAGAGTATTGATTGAGAGTTGAAGAGGTAGCAGAACACAATAGCAACAATTGGGAGTAGTATTAAATCATGCCAATTCAAATAACCGATTACGTCAATGTGGCAGAAAGGGCTAAGGAGCTTGGATGTAATGTTCCAACGGGAATCGCTCTTTTGCCAAGAAATTTTGATACTGTGGCATCCAAGGATGATCTAATTCACGAAAGCTCTGTTGCCGATATCAGAATTCTCTGGAGACAAGCAGAGTTAAACGAAACGAGAATAGAAAAAGAAGGAGATAAACTACCGCAGGCCCAAGAGAAATCTTTCGAGTGGGTGGGTCCAATTATATTTGTTAGTGCTTTGTACTTTAGTCAAAACCCGCAAGGCGTTTCAATCGCTCTCAATATCATCTCCAATTATCTAACCGGTTTTTTCAAGGGGATCCCCGGCAATAAAAAAGTTCGGTTGGATGTAGTTGTGGAACAGACCAAAAGTCAGAAATGTTTAAAAGTTCATTACGAAGGTGATGTGGAAGGATTGGCAGAGGTAAGCAAAGTGATTAGGGAGGCAAGGGAAATTGAATGAAAATGTGCAGGTATTTGTGGAACAATTTAACGAAAGCACTATTGATTGTCAGAAGTTTTGTTTTATGGCAAGGGGAAAAGAATTTCAGGAAGAAGCCGTTCAAAAACTTGTTGCACTCAAGCAGCAAGCCTCCGATCTTAAGGCGGAACTTATCGCCTCTTGCGATGAGCAGTCTGCAAATCTGTTGCTCAGTCTTGAAGAAGCAATAGAAGCCCTTTGTTATGAGCTAAGAATGTGGATTGCTTTAAAGGAGGATGATCCAAATTCTGCATGGGACTGCTTAATCTCTGCTCAGAGTGCAATGCTGACTGCAATCCAATCCCATTCTGCGGTAAGCCATCTTGAAGGTTATGTGCAGCGTTTACATTTTCTCGAAAAGATTTTGTTCCCGCCACAAACCTTTCTTAGTCCCGGCATAGTAATTGAAGAGAGCAAGTGCTCGATTTGTGGAGAAGAGTATGGGGAGTGCGATCACTTGAAGGGCAAACCATATATGGGCAGAATCTGCGCTAAAGAAATAACAAAGGCTAAAATAAGAGAGTGTTCTTTGGTGGAAGAGCCTGCCAATAGGCATGCCCGTATCCTTCGTTTTACAGATGGAGGAATAACTAGAGACGTTATGACATGGAGGATTATTACTGAAACGCCTAATGAAATCGTGAGCGACTAAACGCAGGCTTTACGAAGTTGTGCCATTTGAGATAGAGAAATGAAGGATGCTATTTCTCTATTTTCATCACTCGCGTTGATAAGCCTGAATCAAGACATCATAATGCCGACGCTGATTCAATAATGCTGTTATAATCGAAATCATGTTAGAGAAGGAACGACAGGTTTTCAGCGATAAACACGCCGAGTTGATTTCTCAGCATCCGGGTCAGTTCATCGTCATAAAAGACGAAGAAATCATCGGCGCATTTAACACAATTGATGACGCCCTTGCAGAAGGGGCGAGACGTTTCGGCTTACAGCCATTTCTCGTTCGTCAGGTAACTGAGTCTGTAAGCGAGACTATCGACATACCAGCACTCACTCTAGGAATACTCCGTGCCGATTCTACACGTCCAATTTGACGCTCAAGGAAAAATGCCGGGCGGCCAGGTAATCCAAATCCCTTCTCAGGCTGCTCTTCAGCAAAGAGGACCATGTGTCCAGGTAGTGATTGGCCTGGCGGAAGCTTTTGCTCAACAACTGCTCCAACAAGGACAGTCTGTGCCAACACCGATAGCGGGAATGGCTTTGGTAGATACAGGCGCTTCTGTTACGTGTGTTGATGATACGTTGGCCCAACAGCTTCAATTACCTGCTATAGATGTTGTTCAGATGATGTCTGCATCTCACGCTGCGACTCAACAAAATGTTTATCCCATCGAAATAGAAATCGTGGGAGCCTCGATAAGGGTAGATGTTCCGCGAGCAATAGGGGCTACTCTGGCTCCGCAAGGTATTATCGCTCTTATCGGCCGCGATTTTCTTCAACATTGCACGCTTTTTTATAACGGCGTTACCGGCGCAATCACGTTGTCTGTATAAGAACGTGATAAATCTCCGAGCGACAAAAAACCTCTCTCCCTGCTGCTTCCAAATCTCTTCATTTCGTCTTGGGCAATTCAGCGGGCGGATTCTCTTTCGGCATAACGTAGCTGCGGCGGGCGCGCAGGGCCGTCTTGCCCGCTCGCTTTTCGGCTTCGGGCGAAAGCGAGACTCGGATGCGGCGGCGCTTGCCGTCGCGCGTCGGATTCGTGGGCGTGTAGGCAATCGAGTAGCTCGCCGCAAGGTTGTTCATTATTCGAGTGAGGGTCGTGCCTATTTCTTCGGGACGCGCATGCGCGAGTTCGCCGCCCGTCTCCTGGACGAATTTCTTTATGCTCCCCGAACGCAGGCCGAGATGTCGCAAGATGCTCGTGGGCTTGCCGCGAAAGATTTGCTCCAGTCGACCTCCGAGCGTCTTCACGAGGATCGCCGATACTGACGCTCCCGATTCCAACACGGCGTGAAGAGCTTCCTTTTCCGACCGCTTCGAAAAATCTATGCTCGCTTCGAGGCTCGTCAGAGCTATGATCGCGCGCCTCCCTGCGGGATTGGCCGATTGCGACATGTAAATAGCCGCTTCGTAAATGGCCATGTTGAAATAGTGCTGCTCGCTTTCGTGCTGAATCTCTACAGAGAGGATTTTGTCTGCGATCAGTTTTCTGTCGCGTGTGAAGGGCTGCACTAGAGCGACCTTGTTTGAAAAGGTCATTATAGCCACTTCCGTATCAGGCTTGAGGCGCGACATGGCTTCGATTGTGGCGGCGCGAATCTGTTCGTTGAATGCATTGACGCAGCCTGCGCGGTCCACGAGCAAGAGGACAGACACGGGCAGTTCGTCCCTGCCGAAATGCGATATGTTCTGATTCACTCCGTCTTCGTAGATCAGAAAATCTTCTTTCGTGAGATTGCTAAGGATGCGCCCGGTCTTTCTTTGCGTGGCCAGCACGTCTACTGTAACGAGGTCGGCGCGCAATCTCAGCAACCCTGCGTTTGAGGTTTCCTGTTGAACGACGAAGCCGGAGATGGAACCGGATAAGGCCGATATGAAAGCTATGAGCAGAACGATTCTTTTATGCATACGCGAACCACCTGGCGGGATGCGGATTTGCTGCGGGTAGAATCAGACGCCTATTCGAGGCCCCAAAAGGATATTACCCTTTCGCCCGGTTTGCAACCCGCGAGGCGGTTTAAAAATATACAGGCGACATCGAGACGGCTCTCTCATTTTCTCATGGGTGCAGTTTTTGAAGAACGGCCTCTTATAAGATGGATACCATCGGCTTCAGCCGCATGGTGGTTCAATTTTGACCTAAGATGCAGACCTACTTTCTCAGGATACCATTCGCACGAGCGTATGGAGCCTCAGTTTTGACCTAACATAGGCAAAAACTGAGACTCCATGCGGCTAAAGCCGATGGTAT
>JAKEHD010000689.1 GCA_022615215.1 Blastocatellia bacterium | reverse complement strand
CGTGGAACGAAGAGAAATCGCATTCATTGCACGAACTGTTAAACTGACGCCGACCATAGTATCTCGTAATATCACTTCTGTCAAGCAAGTTGGTGTTAAATCCTGCTCAACTTTCTGTGAGCTTTCCACACCATTAGTGTGATTCTGTAAAGCACCCATGATGAAGATGTGTTTTCAGCTTACCCGCGCATGTGTAAAGAAAGCAGTCCAGGATAGCCCTAAAGGCGATAGTTCAGCGAGGGCCGCCCTAAATCGAACCACATGAGATTGGTACAGTCTTAGCGCCGGGTGTCAGAGCTACTACCATAAGGGCTGGCTCAGGGACTGCTTGTCCAGCCCTCCAATGAGTCGGGCTACTGACACGTGTTGTACCATTCTCGTGTGGTCTGATTTAGAAGAGGCACAGCTTGCGCCGGACGAGGCAGGCGCATAAGACATCCGGGATGTGGTTCCAAAAGCCAGCCGCTACATCAGGTCCGCTGTACCGGCGATGGGAATCGTTATCTCATCCACAAAAACTGAATGGCCTTCCTGACAGTGAGGCTTACAACCGTTCAGGGAGGGCTTTGGTTTGCGCGGCAGATGCAGTTCGTGTAGAATCCGCATCGTAGCCGATGTGTTTATCGCCCGCGTACATGCTGCCCCTTTTCCTGTAAAACAGATGGGTATCCGAATCATGGTCGAACAAGCTTCACAAGAAGAGCGCGTCACGCTCGGGCCCGAAGGGCCGTCAGTCCCGTTTGCCTCGCGCCTGATCTATTTATTCGAAAGCGACGTGGAGCGCACACGCTTCGCTCAGTTCATAGCTCTTGGACTCGCCCAACGCGATAAATGTGTCATAGCTACAGACCTTCGGGGCCGGGAGTTGTTTTCCGAGGCGCTCGACCGGCTCGGCGTCGAGGTGGACAAACACGAGAGAGACGCTTCGCTCGTCATTATCACAGATGAAATCACCGTCGAATCGATAGAAGCCCTGGCCCGGTCTATATTTGACTATCGCCGGGCGCGCTGCTCGCAAGTCCGGCTCATAAACGACACCTCTTACATGAAAGCCAGGGGCTTTACCGCGCGCGACTTCCTGCACCTCGAAGGAACGGGACACCTGTTCATAAGGCGGCAGCCCTGCACTACGCTCTGTCAGTACGACACGAGAGAGATAGAGCGCAGTCACCTGCAATACATAATCGCCGCGCACCAGTTCACCATCGCCTGCGGCGAGGGGCAGAAGCTCCCGCGCCTCGAAGAGAATCCCGACCCGAGATCCTTCACCCAGATCATATTCGACGGCATGGACGAACAATTGCGCGTCCTGACCCGCCTACAGAACCTGTCTTTAAAACTCACCGCCTCGCTCGGCCTCGACGAGGCGCTCGACGCGATAATCGAAGCGGCGATGACCATAAGCCGCGCAGACCGCGCCGCCATCAGTTGCATGGACGATCAGGGCGATTTCGCCATTCTCAAGGCAAGCGGGCTTTCGGAGGATTACATCAATCGGCGGCAAGTCAACCGCGAAAACCCTCTCGTCGCAAAAATGATCGCAACGCGCCGCCCCTCGATAATCGAAGACGTCGACCGGGTAGCTCATAACTCGCCTAACTATCCTGCCTGGAAGCGTGAAGGGATAAATTCGGTCGTAGGCCTGCCGCTCATATCCGAGGGAAAGGTCTTCGGCATAATAATCGCCGCATCGAGCGAGACTCGCCGCTACACTCAGACCGAGATAGATGCAATGGCTATCCTTGCCGCGCAGGCGAGCGCAACCGTCATCAACGCGAGATTGTATGACCAGCTCCGCGAAGCCAACCAGGCGAAAGACGATTTCCTGGCCACGCTGTCACACGAGATGCGGACCCCTCTGACACCCATACTCGGATGGATGCATATCTTAAAGCCCTACGCCGCCTCAGACCCTTTGCTCGCCGAAGGGATCGAAAGCATAGAACGCAACGCCCGCCATCAGGCCGGTTTGATAAACGACCTGCTCGATTTGACGCGCATAATCAGCGGCAAGACCGAACTCTTCCGCCAGCCGACCGATCTGAACGCTCTGGTCAGGTCCGCCGTAGACCTTATGCGCTCAAGAGCCATAGCCCGAAACATAACCCTTCATCTCAGCCTGCCCTCCGAGACCATAGTTGTCTACCTCGACCCCTTGCGCATCCAACAGGTCGCGTCAAACCTGCTCGATAACGCGATGAAATTCACCCCCGAAGGCGGCCAAGTGTGGGTTTCGCTCAAGCGAGGGCCGACAATAAAATGTATTCATTCCGCCGCGAGCGATGTGTTGATAGAGGTCGCAGACACAGGCGCAGGCATCGAGCCGGAGTTTCTTCCACAGGTCTTCGACCGTTTCACACAGGCGCACCAGGGAATAAACAGGCTCTATGGCGGACTCGGACTTGGGCTTGCGATTGCGCGCGCCATGGTCGAGCTTCACGGCGGCAAGATCACCGCCCACAGTGAAGGCGCGCATCAAGGCAGCCGTTTCACGGTAAGCCTGCCCGATAAAGACGATTTCGGAGTGCGCTCTCCGGAAGTAACGGACGAACCTGAAACCGGAGAAGAAGAGTTCGGTCGACTCGCTCTTTACGTGCTGTTGATAGAGGATGTGCCCGACGCTCTCACCATGATGGAGATGTGGCTCAAATCTGCGGGCTGCGAAGTTCGGGCCGCGACCGAAGCCGCGGAAGGGATGAGGCTCGCCGCCGAGCGAAGGCCGGACCTCATCATATCCGACATAGGACTCCCTGAAATAGACGGCTACGAAATGATGCGCAACATTCGCCGGATGCCGGGACTCGAAAGCGTTCCCGCCATAGCCCTATCGGGTTACGCCCGCGAAGAAGATGAATCGCTCGCCCTGGCCGCAGGCTATGACGCGCACATGGCCAAGCCCGTCGAGATGTGCCGCCTGCTCGGTTTGATAAAGGAACTGACCAGCCGCGTGCAAGGGAGCAGGGGAGCAAAGGAGCAGAGGAGCAGGGGAGCAGAAGAGCAATAAAGGTAGAGAAGCCAGGGACCGAGCGCCTCGGCATGATGGTTTACTTCATCGGGTCAGCGGTGGAACCATCATGGCTTATGCGACATATAACCGACATAAAGCCTCTTGCCCAAAGCGTCGCACAGAGCTTCGAAAAGGCCATCAGTCGTATATATAGCACAGTAGTGAGGCGATTCGAGTGCGATCAGCAAATCTCCAAGCCACCAGTTGCCTTTCGTTCTCGGGGTCAGCTTATTGGCAAAATCGTAATCGCCCGCCGCGTTCTTCATCCTGTCCAACACCTTCAGCATAGTCAATGCCTTTCTTCTGAACTTTGGTTTGCCGATCTGTAAGCGTTCACCGGCTCATTTAGTAGAGGGGCCGAATCGTCAGCACAATATGTTGTGGTAGATCTCCAATTTGTCTTGAAAGGCCAAAATGCCGTGGACGATCTGCCAGGCGGCATGGTCGGTCGTGTTCATGTAGCGCCGCCGGCTCGTGG
>JAKEHD010000688.1 GCA_022615215.1 Blastocatellia bacterium | reverse complement strand
CTCTAAACGCCCTCTTCCAGGCTTCCTCGCTCATATACAAGGTTCAAATAGCACAAGTCGTCATGTAGAATAGAACTGCGCCGCAAGCCGGTTGTAATCATCAATCTCGGAGAAATTTCAAAGGTCATTCCATAATGCGGCTGGCAGTAGCGACCGGCGCACTACAGGCAGGGCGAGCACGCAATCGCGCCGCAGGGATTGACCTGGGATTTTTCATAGGAGATGAATTTACAGCCCCATCAAATTTGCAGATCAGGATGAAATGAAAATGGCTGATGACCTATACACTCCAAGACCTGAACATAAATTCACCTTCGGCTTATGGACCGTAGGAAATCGCGGGCGCGATCCCTTCGGAGAAGCCGTGCGCCCATCGCTTTCGCCAACCGATCTTGTTCGTCTGCTGGCCGATGTCGGCGCTATGGGAGTCAACCTGCACGATAACGACCTCGTGCCCATAGACGCCACGCCCCCTGAGCGCGATCAGATCGTCGGCAACTTCAAGAAAGCCTGTGAAGAGGCCGGTCTCAAAGTGCCTATGGCTACGGTCAACCTCTTTTACGATCCGGTCTTCCGCGACGGCGCTTTCACGGCCAATGACTCCGACGTGCGGGCTTACGCTTTGCAAAAGACCATGCGGGCCATGGACATAGGCGCGGAACTCGGAGCGAAGATATTCGTGCTCTGGGGCGGGCGCGAAGGCACCGAAACCGACGCCTGCCGACGGCCCGACGAAGCCGTCAAGCGATTTCGCGAAGCGGTCAATTACCTCTGCGAGTATTCGCTTGACAGAGGGTACGGCTATCGCTTCGCGCTTGAGGCGAAACCCAACGAGCCGCGCGCCGATATATACTTTCCGACCACGGGCGCTTATCTGGCCCTTATAGAAACGCTCGATCATTCGGATATGGTAGGGGTCAACCCGGAAGTGGCGCACGAGCACATGGCCGGTCTCAACATGATGCACTCGGTCGCGCAAGCATGGGAGGCGGGCAAGCTCTTTCACATAGACCTCAACGATCAGATACCGGGCCGCTACGATCAAGACCTGCGATTCGGCTCGGCCAATCCGCGCACGGCTTTCTGGCTCGTCAAGTTTCTCGAAGATGTCAGCTACGACGGCTCTAGACATTTCGACGCGCACGCCTATCGCACGGAAGATTACGAAGGGGTGAAAGATTTCGCGCGCGGCTGCATGCGCACATACCTGATACTCAAAGAGAAAGCCGCAAGGTGGAACGCCGACCCTGAAATTAGAGCCATGCTCGCTGAAATCCAAGAGAAGAACGCGCCGAATGAATACGCCGGGGGCTATTCGGCAGAGGGCGCTGCGAGCCTGCTCGCGCAAAGCTTCGACCGCTCTCGCGTAGCTTCCGCAGGTCTCCGATACGAAAGGCTCGATCAACTGACGATAGACATCCTGCTCGGCGTGCGTTGAGAGGCGTTTAGAAGGATGAAGGATGGAGGATGAAGGATGAAGCCCGCGCTGACGCTTGGGCTACTGACTTTCATCCTGCGGCTTCTTTTCAATCATCGACTTCAAACCCGGAAGAACTATGCGACAATTCAGTACCCCGACTGTAAGGGAGGGGGTGGAGGTTCCATTGAATAGATCAATCGCCAACGCTAAAAAACCATTTCACATTCACACCTTCACTGCGATTCTCTGCGCTGCGGTCGTCGCCCTTTTTCTCACTGCGCAACCGAGCGTGCGGTCGCAGAGCGGACAGCCCGATTATCGCAATCCTCGCCTGTCGGTCGAGCGAAGGGTGGCCGACCTCCTGAGTCGCATGACCATAGAAGAAAAAATCGCGCAGACGTTATCGCTTTGGGGGCGCAAACCACAACAGAAACCCGGCGGGCCTTCTTTCGCTGACCGGGGCGATTTCTCGGTCGAAGCGGCCCGCGTCGAACTCAAACACGGCATAGGCCATATAGCGCGACAGCGCGAACGAAAAGGCCCGCGCGAAGGTGCTATCTTCGCCAATGCGGTACAGAAATTCCTCGTCGAAAACACGCGGCTAGGCATACCGGCCATCTTTCACGATGAAATACTGCACGGCCACATGGCGCAGGGGAGCACGCATTTTCCGCAACCCATAGCCCTCGCCGCAAGCTGGGACACCCAGCTTATCGGCCGTGTATTTACTGCCGCCGCGCTTGAAACCAGGGCGCGCGGCAGCCATCAGGTGCTTGGGCCTAACCTCGACGTTGGGCGCGACCCGCGATGGGGCCGAACCGAAGAGACCTACGGCGAAGACCCTTACCTCGTCTCTCGAATGGCGGTCGCCTGCATCAAGGCGATTCAGGGCGAGGGTCCGAGCGTGGATGACCACCACGTCATCGCCACGACCAAACATTACGCCGCTCACGGGCAACCCGAAGGCGGCACCAATATCGCTCCGGCGAATTATTCGGAGCGCATACTGCGCGAAGTCTTCTTTCCGCCTTTCGAGGCCGCCGTTAAAGAAGCGGGCGTGATGAGCGTCATGGCCTCTTACAACGAAATCGATGGCATACCTTCGCATGCGAACCACTGGCTGCTCGACAAGGTTCTGAGGCAGGAATGGGGATTCAAAGGGTTCGTGGTCGCGGACTATTACGCAATCCCTCAAATGCAAACCCTCCATAAGGTCGCCACAGACAAAGCCGAAGCCGCACGATTGGCACTCGAAGCGGGCGTCGACATCGAATTGCCCGACCCGGACTGCTACCCGTCGCTCGCTCAACTGATCGCGGAAGGCAAGGTATCAGAGGCCACGCTCGACCGCGCGGTCGCAAGGATACTGCGCGCCAAATTCCTGCTCGGATTGTTTGAGAACCCTTACGTCGACCCCGACCGGGCCGCGCAGGTGACAAACAGTCAGGCTCATCGAGAGCTTGCCTCGACGGCCGCGCGCCGCTCCATAGTGCTTCTGAAAAACGAAGGCGGCCTCTTGCCGCTCGACCGCAGCAAGATCAAATCAATCGCCGTGATCGGCCCCAACGCGGCCCGCGCGCATCTGGGCGGATACAGCGATGATCCCGGACGCACTGTCAGCATACTGCAAGGCATACGCGACAAGGTCGGAACCGGGATCAAGGTCAATTACGCCGAAGGGTGCAAAATAACTAAAGAGGGCGGCGACTGGTGGGCAGACACGTCGCACTTGAACGACCCCGCCGAAGACGAAAAACTCATAGCCGAAGCCGTACAGGTGGCCGGGGCTTCCGATGTCGCGGTGCTCGTCGTCGGCGGCAATGAAGATACGAACAAGGAAGGGTGGGCCGATAATCATCTAGGCGACCGCGACAGCCTCGACCTCGTGGGCCGTCAGAACGATCTCGTGCGCGCAGTGATGGGAACGGGCAAACCCGTGATAGTCTTTCTCATAAACAGCGGGCCTCTCTCGATCAACTATATAGCCGAGAACGTACCGGCCATCCTCGAAGGCTTCTACCTCGGACAGGAGACCGGCACGGCCTGCGCAGACGTGCTGTTTGGCGATTACAATCCGGGCGGCAAATTGCCCATAAGCTTTCCGCGTTCGGTCGGACAACTGCCGATCTACTATAACCATAAGCCTACGGCGAGGCGCGGCTACCTCTTCACGAGCAAAGAGCCGCTCTTCCCGTTCGGCTACGGTCTCAGCTATACGACATTCGAATACTCTAACCTGAAAGTCACGCCCGAACGGATAGGGACCGCCGGGCGCGCGACGGGAATCCCCGCTTTTGTCAGCGTGACCGTCACGAACACGGGTCATGTCGCGGGCGATGAAGGAGTTCAACTTTACATTCGAGATGAAGTGAGTTCCGTGACGAGACCCGTCAAAGAGTTGAAGGGGTTCGAGCGTATAAACTTAGCGCCGGGCCAGAGCAAAACCGTGAGCTTCGAGATCACGCACGCCTTGCTCTCTTTCTATGACCTGAACATGAAGCGCGTGGTCGAGCCGGGCACGTTCTCCATAATGGTCGGCACAAGCTCGGTCAAGCACACGAATGCGAAACTGGAAGTCACGGCCAGATAACGAGGAAGGCAAAAGGTAAAAGTGAAGCGGAACACTTTTTACTTTTTACTTGGAGCGAAGCGACGATGAGCTTATTTCTCGGCATAGACGTTTCAACCACAGGGGCGAAGGCGCTCCTCATCGATCAGGAAGGCGAAGTCGTGAGCAGTGCGACCACGCCGCTCGCTTTATCGACTCCGCGACCTCTCTGGTCCGAACAGAATCCTCAAGACTGGTGGGCGGCCGTTGCGACGAGCATTCGTCAAGCTCTCGCCAGGTCAGGCATTTCAGGCGCGAGCGTTTCCGCCATCGGATTGACTGGACAGATGCACGGGCTTGTCCTCCTCGATGAAAACGAAGAGGTGTTGAGACCCGCAATCCTCTGGAACGATCAGCGATGTGGCGATGAATGCGATGAGATACGTGAGGCGCTAGGCCGAGAGCGCATGATTCAGATCACGGGCAACGAGGCGCTGACAGGTTTTACCGCGCCCAAGATCGTATGGGTGAAAAACCATGAGCCGGAAATTTTCGCCCGCGCCCGACATGTGCTTCTGCCGAAAGATTACATAAGGTTCAAGCTCACAGGCGGCCTGGCGATGGATAAAGCGGACGGCTCAGGCACGATGCTCTTCGACCTGAAAAGGCGCGACTGGTCGGCTGAAGTGCTCGACGCTCTCGGCATTCCCGCTGAATGGATGCCCCCGACTTATGAAGGACCGCAGGTGACGGGAGAGGTCTCATCACAGGCGGCGGAGGCGACGGGGTTGCGCGCGGGCACTGCGGTCGTAGCGGGAGGCGGAGACCAGGCGGCGCAGGCCGTAGGCGTGGGCGCTGTGCGTCCCGGCATAGTCGCTCTGACGCTCGGCACATCGGGAGTGGTCTTCGCTTCTACCGAGTCGAGCCTCATAGAGCCGGAGGGCCGACTGCATGCTTTCTGTCATGCGTTGCCCGGCCGCTGGCACCTGATGGGCGTCATGTTGAGTGCGGCCGGGAGTCTTCAATGGCACCGCGACACCCTTGCTCCGCAATCGAGTTTCGATGAGCTGGTAGACGAAGCGGCCGAAGTCCCGCCGGGGAGCGAGGGGTTGATCTTTCTGCCTTATCTCACGGGCGAGCGCACTCCGCATCCCGACCCGCTCGCGCGAGGCGCGTGGGTGGGTTTGACCTTGCGGCACAGGAGGGGACATCTGACGAGGGCAGTCCTCGAAGGCGTGGCTTTCGGATTGAAGGATGGGTTCGATTTGATTCGGGGCGCGGGGCTTGGAGCCATAGAGCAGGTGCGGGTATCGGGCGGCGGCGCTCGCTCCCGGCTCTGGCGACAGATACTCGCAGACGTCTTGGGCGTCGAACTGGTCACGGTCAATACTACTGAAGGGGCCGCTTACGGAGCAGCGATTCTGGCCGGGGTAGGCCGCAAAGCGTGGACCGATGTAGATACAGCCTGCGCCTCTATGATAAAGACCATGAATCCTGTATCGCCCGCGTCGATTCGAGAATCGCCCTACCGCGAGTTGCACGAAAAGTACAGAGCGATCTATCCGGCGCTCAAGCCCGTGTTCGATGGCCTGGCCTCCTTAGAAGGATGAAGGATGAGGGATGAAGGATGAACCGGATACCGGCTCTTGTTTTCATCCTTCATCCTTTCCGAAGGCCCATCACATAGCAGAATTTGCCTGATACAACTCGATATAACATGTTATTTTTCCGGCGCGTGTCCGTCCTCAACACAACCGTTTGATTTCAGTAGAGATATGAGGAAAAGAGTCTTCCTTCTTTCTGCGCGGTGGTCCGAAAGCAACCCCATTATACCCCTATTAACTGCCGGGATTTGCGCGCTCCCGTTATATAATGGCCGTCAGGCAAAGTACCAGCGTCACTAATTTCAGTTGTGTTCGGCGGATCGCTGGGTTGCAGCCGTAGCCGCAAACCGAAGAAAGAAATCTTTGAGAAAGAAATCTCTATGTGAAAATGGATGTGAATTATGTGGCTCGGTTTAGACCTGGCATTTCCGAGCTAATAAATTTCATAAGTCGTTGGCCGCTCATACGGTTCGAAATCAGGTAAATCGAGATCGTGCTATTAGCAAAGTCTTCCAGAAAAAGTTTATTCAATCGCACGCGGCTGCACCGGATAAGAAAGAAATCTTTGAGTCCGACAATCTGCCAGATTGTCGTTGCCGTAAGACTTGCAGCCATCGACAAGCTGCCAGCTTGTCGGATATTTATTATGAGGAGAAATCGCATGAAGAGAATCGGCGCGTTTATGTTCCTGGTTTTTCTCTGCGCTCTGTTTTTTAAGGCGCAATCGCTAAGATCAGAGGTGCCTTCTATGAATTCAAACCCGTCTTCACCGAGACCCCTTTCCTCTTATGACGGCAAGGTCAATGAGTTGCTTTCCAAAATGACGCTCGAAGAGAAGGTGGGGCAAATGACTCAGGCCGAGCAGAGTTCTCTCAAGGACGTAAACGACATTGAGAAATACTATCTCGGCTCGCTTCTGAGCGGCGGAAATTCCGATCCCAAGAGCGGAAACACGCTCAAGGACTGGACAGACATGTACGATGAGTACCAGTCTCATGCCTTGAAGACCCGTCTCGGCATACCGATTCTTTACGGGGTGGATGCCGTGCATGGACACAATAACGTGCTCGGCGCAGTCGTCTTTCCTCACAACATAGGCCTCGGATGCACGCGCAATCCCGAACTGGTTGAGAAAGCATCTCGCATCACCGCGATAGAAGTCCGAGCGACCGGCATCAACTGGACCTTCGCTCCCTGTGTGGCGGTTCCGCGCGATGAGAGATGGGGAAGGACTTATGAAGGATTCGGCGAGACGCCGGAACTTGCCAGGACGCTCGGAGAGGCTGCGGTCAAGGGATTTCAAGGAAGCGATATGAGCGACCCGTTGAGAATACTCGCCTGCGCCAAACATTTCGTCGGAGACGGAGGCACTACGTTTGGCACGGGCCTGCCTAAAGGACAGAATTCCACCGCCCCGTGGGGACTCGATCAGGGCGATACGCGACTCAGCGAAAAAGAACTGAGAGATATTCACATGGCGGGTTATATCCCTGCCATCAAAGCCGGTGTCGGTTCCATCATGCCTTCCTACAACAGTTGGAATGGCGAGAAGTGCTCCGGCAGCAAGCGACTGCTGACCGAGATACTGAAAGAGGAGCTTGGGTTCGAAGGGTTTCTGATCTCGGATTATGCGGCCATAGATCAGTTGCCGGGAGATTATAAGAGCGACGTGGAGCAATCGATCAATGCAGGGATGGACATGGTTATGGTGCCGCACAAGTACCAGGAATTCTTCGATACCCTGTGCGCGCTCGTCAAAGAAGGCAAAGTCCCGATGTCGCGGATCGATGATGCGGTCAGGCGAATCCTCAGAGTCAAATTCGCGCTCGGATTGATGGTGGAAGGCGCAGAAGAAAAAGGAATCTTTATGCCTTCTACAAAAGGCCGGTCCCATCTTGCAGATAGAAGCCTGCATAAGAGCTTCGGTTCCGCCGAGCACAGAGAAGTGGCCCGCGAGTGCGTGCGCCAGTCTCTCGTGCTGCTGAAGAATCAGAAGAAAGCGCTGCCACTTTCCAAGAACCTTGCTCGCATACACGTCGCGGGCAAGAACGCCGACGACATAGGGAATCAGTGCGGCGGGTGGACCATAGACTGGCAGGGCAAGAGCGGCGATGTAACGCCGGGCGGAACGACCATACTGCGTAGCATACAGAACACCGTGTCGAAAAGCACGAAGGTCACTTTCGCGAAAGACGGCACGGGCGCTCAGGGGGCGACCGTAGGCATAGTCGTCATAGGCGAGAAGCCTTATGCGGAGATGCAGGGCGACAGAGAAGACCTCTCGCTCGATAAAGAGGATGTGGCCGCCGTTGAAAACATGAAGAAGGCGGGGATTCCCGTAGTCGTCATACTGATTTCGGGCCGCCCCCTGATAATCGATAAGATACTCGACAAATCGGACGCGATCATAGCGGCCTGGTTGCCGGGCACAGAGGGCCAGGGAGTCGCGGATGTTTTATTCGGCGATTTCAAACCGAAGGGCAAACTCTCTTTCAGTTGGCCGCGCTCGACATCGCAAATCCCGATCAACGTGGGAGACCGGAATTATAACCCGCTCTTCAAATACGGATTCGGGCTGACTTATTAGCCGTCATCCGTAGCCCGTAGCACTTCTTGACCACAGTGGAAGGCAGAAGAAAGAAATCTTTATGGCCTTCTACAGACACAGATTTCTCAGACGACTTGTGCTATGCAGGACCTATAGATGATTAGGGAAGCAGGAAGAGGATGTTCAGAGGTAAGCGTTCACGGGAGGCATGAAATCATATTTGTTGATAATACCAGACTTGTGCTGAGCTAATAAGGCACAATAGGTGCCATAGAAAACATATAGTCGTATGTTCAATAGGTTAAACTCATGT
>JAKEHD010000117.1 GCA_022615215.1 Blastocatellia bacterium | reverse complement strand
TTCAGTAGCACGACCGTGAGGGAGTGCTTCAGAACCCCGCGCCCATTTTGGGGTGCGTGTATCTGCGGTGTTAAACATTTAACAGACCCTAAAGTGTCGAGCGAAGCGCCGCATCGTAATCTATCTATTGCGACGCAGGCAAAATTATATTTATATATCGGCTTGTGTCAATCAATTCTCGGGAAGGATGAGATTTATTAGAGGTGCTCGGTTTTCGCCGATGAAACGCATTGCCTGTCCGCTTTGATCTTTCTAAATTTCGTTTTACATATCGCTCAGGGCGAATTAAAATGGCCGCGCTTTCCTGTAGGTCACTTTCAATGCCTGGACGAATGGAATGGATAATTCGAAACCGCAAACACTTATCGAGCTTCTAAAAACGGCCGTCACCGCGCGCCCGCAAGATGAACTTCTCCGGTTCAAGCAGCATAAAGCCTGGACCGGTATGACCGGCGAGCATATATTCGAGCGCGTCAGAGACCTCGCCCTCGGCCTTTATGATCTCGGCATACGCAAAGGCGACCGCATAGCCATTCTGGCCGAGAGCGGCCCTCTCTGGACGATCAGCGATTATGCCATATTGTCTAATGGCGCGATCAACGTTCCCATATACCCTACGCAACCGCCCAATCAGGTCGAATACATCCTGCGCGAATCCGAGCCTGAGCTTCTCTTCATATCGGGCGCACGCCAACTCAGGCGCGTGGATGCTGCGCTTAAAAAATTCCCCGACCTGCGCATAGTGCCGTTTCAGCCTGTCTCAGAAGGCGAGACCATACTCGCTTTCGACGCTCTCGAAAAAGAAGGCGCGCGACTCGGGGCCGAACGACCCGAACTCTACGACCTGATCTCTTCGGACGTTTTGCCTTCCGATACCGCCTCGATCATATACACATCGGGCACTACGGGCGAGCCTAAAGGCGTCGTGCTCACGCATTCGAACATAGTCTTCAACACTCTCGCATCGGGCGGCTATCTAGGCATCGAACCCGGCAATCTCATGCTATCGTTTTTGCCGCTCTCGCACATATTCGAGCGAATGGTCCTATACCTGTGCCTGCACTTCGGCGTGCAGATAAACTATGCGGGGGGAATCGAGACCGTAGCCTCGGACATGCGCGATGTTCGCCCGACATTGATGTCTACAGTGCCGCGATTGCTTGAGAAGATATATGCGCGCATGCAGAAGAACGCCTCCGACGGCGGAAAGGCCAAAAAATTGATCTTCGATTGGTCAGTCAGGGTTGCGCGCCACGCGGCAGAGCTTGAAACGCGCGGAGAGCGACTTCCTCCGCTCCTTGAGCTTCAACGCGAGATAGCAGTCCGCCTGGTCTTCAGCCGTGTGCGCGAAGCGGTAGGCGGGCGGATGAAACGAATGGTATCGGGAGGGGCGGCGCTCTCGCCCGATATAGCCCTTGTGTTCATAGGGGCGGGAATTCCCGTGCTTCAGGGCTACGGGCTGACGGAGACCTCGCCCGTCATAGCGGTGAACACGCTTGAAAAAAATCGCATAAGCTCGGTCGGATGCCCCCTGCCGGGCGTGGAGGTGCGTATAGCCGAAGACGGCGAGATATTGACGCGCGGGCCTCACGTCTTTCAGGGCTACTTCAACAAACCCGACGAGACCGCAGCCTCATTCACGGAGAGCGACGACTCCACTTCATCAGAGAGGTGGTTCAAGACGGGCGACATCGGGCGGCTCGATGAGGACGGTTATCTATTCATCACTGATCGCAAGAAAGACCTCATCAAGACCTCAGCGGGCAAATACGTCGCGCCGCAGATGATCGAGAGGCTCATACAACAGAGCGAATTCGTCGAGCAGGCAGTCGTCATAGGCGACAAACGGAAATACGTCTCCGCGCTGATCGTCCCGGATTTCGAGCGACTGCGCGCCTGGGCCAAAGAAGCCGGTCTTGACGCAAGCGACCCGGAAGCTCTCATATCTGACCGGCGCACGCTCGATATGTTCAAAGCGGAGGTCAGCCGCTTGACAACAGATCTTGCCGATTACGAAAAGGTCAAACGGGTGGCGCTCGTGCCCGGCGAATTCACTATAGACGGCGGCGAGTTGACCGCCACTTTGAAAGTGCGCCGCCAGGTGGTCGAGCAGAAGTACCGCGACCTGATCGAATCGCTTTACTCAGGCGGAGAGTAAGTTAAGCAAGGGAGCAGGGGAGAGAGAGGACGCGGAGACACGGCGACGCGGCGACGCGGCGACGCGGCGAAGAAATACTGACCCCCAGCGCCCCTGCATGTTTTCACCCCTGCTGCCCTGCATGTTTCGGCCCCTGAATCAGAAGGTGAACCTTACGGCGAGTTGCACCTGAAGCGGATCGCCTACGCCCTGTCGCAGGAAGCCGTCGAAGTTGAACAGTCCCGGCGTTACCAGCGGGTTGATGTTGTTCGCGTTGTTGAAGGTGTTGAACATCTCGAACACAGGGACCACGGAATACCCCTCGCCGAATCTGAACGGGCGCATCAAACGCCAGTCGAAGGAGAAGAACTCATTGTCCTTGCGCTCGATGTTGCGATTGGTCGCGGTCCTTGCGCCCGGCGTGATCGGTTGCGCCGACCTCGCCTGAATGCGCGCGTTGGCCTGGAACCCTCCCGGCAACTCCGAATAGATGAGGAAGTTGAACTTGTGCCGGATGTCGCGATCCGATAGCGCATAGTCGAGCGAAAGATTGTTTATGTCGAAGGAACGATCCGTGAACGGATCGCGCTCGTTCGAATCGTCGTCCAGGTCTTTCGACAGAACGTAGTTCGTTTCCAATTGAAATCCGTCGCTGAATCGCTTCCTCATTCCTATGGTGAATCCGCGATAAAGCCCTTTCCCCCGGCTGGTCGTGACCATAACCTCTCCGAGTTGTGGGGAGAAGAAGTCTGTTCGGTTGATGTTTATGAACCTCGTCAGGTGAACGCCCTTCGAATGAGTGTAATCGAGATAGAGCGCGAGGTTCGGATATAGCTCCTGCTCGAAAGCCACGTTCGCCGTGTATATGCGCGGGTTTGCGTAATCGCTGCTGAAGACGCGCACGCCGCTAAAGAGCGGGAACGTGCCCGGAGGCAGCGCGGGCGGCGTCACAAGCCCCGGCCATACAGGCGCGTCGGCTCCGAAGAGGCGTATGTTATCCGTGCTGACGAAGATGGTTTGCTGCTGGACGCCGTTGGTTGTGATCGAGCCGACCTGGCTCAACATGTTCTGTCGAGCATTGAAGATTCCCGCGTGCGCGCGCAATACGGATTTGCTGTTGCTGGCCACGTCCCATGCGAATCCCAATCGCGGCTGGAACATCTTCCACTGACTCGGCAGGGTGCCGTCCGAAGGAAAACGCGGGTCGCCGAGGAACTGCCCGTATGCCGTCTCGGAGGGCGGCACTACGGGGTCGGGGAATACTTGCGCTTCCCATCTGAGACCATAGCTCAATGTGAAGTTCGGCACGATCTGCCATTTGTCCTGTATGAAGAGGGCGAACTCTTCGTTATCGATCTTCGACGCCCCGGTTTCATCTGTGGCAAGCCCGGTCCTTCCCGCGCCCTGCAAGTATAGAAGCAGAGGGCCGCCCGTCGTAGTTGTGCCCGCGGGGCAACTGGCAGGCAATGTCACGAAGCTGCCATTCGAACAGCCGACCGTTCTCGGCCCGAAGCCGCCCGCGGCCGCAGGCGATGCGTAGCGCAGAAATCCCGTAACGCTGTCGAAGATGTAGCGGGCCGTGAAGAAGCCGCGAAATACCTGATCGTTGAGGCTGTGAATCCAATCGCCTCCCATCTTGAAGGTGTGCCTTCCTGAGATTATCGAGAAATTGTCCTTGATCTGCGTGCGCCAGAATATCTCATCGACGTTCGGTTGCAGGAAGAAAGGATTTCCGAACCTGAAGGTCGTGACAAACCCCATCGCCGTGTCGGCAGGCACATTCGAATCCACGGCCGAGCGGGGACGATTCTCGCGCGAATAAGTGAAGTGGGCTTCGTTCAACGTTGTCGGAGAGATCGTCGAAAAAAGGTTCAGGTTGACGACGTTGATTTTGGTAGGCCCTTCGATGCCGTTGGCCGAATTGCCGTAAGTGGCAACGTCGAAGGTCTGGTTCTCGTTCCTGGAATAGGTGAAGTTGTATGATAAGCCGAGCTTGTTTGCAGGCGAAACATTCCAGTCGTACTTCAAGAGCGCGGCCGAGTTTCTGATCGGATGCTCGACGGGGTTGCCTTCTTCCTGTCCGAGATTCGTTTGGAAGAAGTTCAACAGCGCGACCCTCTGGCAATCGGAGCTGCTGTTGATCAAAGCTTCGTTGCCTTGAACGGTGGGCGCTGAAACCGGGCAGGGGTCGCCTATGGGGACGCTCAGGTTCGCCCGCGTGAGGTTCTCAAATATTTGTTCGAAGGCCCCGAAGAAGAACATCTTGTCTTGCACAATCGGCCCGCCTGCTGTGCCCCCGAACTGCTCGCGGTGAAAATCCGTGAGTCGCTGACCGTCTGAGGTGTCTGCGGTCAGTTGTTCCAATCGCTGAAAATGAAAGAGGCTGCCGTGCCAGGCGTTCGTGCCCGATTTTGTGACGACGTTGACTATGCCGCCCGCCGTGCGGCCGAACTCCGCGCTCGCGCCGGTAGCGACGACCTGAAATTCCTTTACGGCCTCAAGCGTTATATCGATGGCCGCGCGCTGCCCGCCCACCTGCTCGCCGAAGAAGCCGTTGTTGTAATCGCCGCCGTCCAGGCTTATGTTGTTGAAGATGCCGCGCTGTCCTGAGAAAGTTATTTCATCTCCGTCCGGTCCCTGCACTATGCTGACTCCGGGAGTCAGCGTGAGCAGGTCTTCGAATTTCCTTCCGAGTATCGGCGTCGTGCTCACGGACAACTCGTTCAGAGTTGTGCTCGATTCGGTCTTAACGGTGTCTACGGTCGGAGCAGCCGAAATGGTTATACGTTCTTCAAGCTGAGAAACCTTCATCTTCAGATTCAGGGAGATGGCCTGGCCTACCGTGAGGTCGAGGTTTTCCTGAATGAGGGTGGCGAATCCCTGTTTCGAAATAGTCAGCGAGTAGCGACCCGGCTGCAATTGAAGGAAGACGAATCTGCCGTCCGAGTCTGTGGTCAGGGCCTTTGCGAAATTGGTCTCAGGGTTTCTCGCTTCGACATCAGCCCCGACTACCACAGCGCCCGTCTCATCGATGACGGTTCCCTGAATCACCCCTGTGGTAATCTGTGTCCGGGCCAGTGCTGCGGTCCCTGCTGTGTGTACAACGAGTAAAAACAACACGATCGAATGTATCACTTTTTTCATTTATCACTCCTTCCCGACTAAGGTGGGTAGAAATATCGATGGTCAGCTGATTCTATAAGACAACCCCTGCGCAATGTCAACAAGAAAGGGACGAAATGTCGTTTTTGTGAAGAAATTTTTTTGCGTGCGCTCCAGACGTTTTGCAAGTGCCCTGGGATAGAAACGGTATGTTTTCAGAGAAGCAAAAAAACTCACCACAGAGACACGGAGGCGCAGAGA
>JAKEHD010000687.1 GCA_022615215.1 Blastocatellia bacterium | reverse complement strand
TTGCGAATGGCTTCGATCTGTTTCAGGTGATTGATGTCATGACCGGCCAGCAGTATTACTATGCGGCCGAACGACTCTTTGCCGCGCTCTGCATGCATGCCGTAACGCTCCCAATCGGATTTCGGGGTCGAACGTATCAATTTCAAATTGGCTTCGCGAAGGGCGCGGAATCGTTCGAGCGCGTCGCGCACAGGCTCTTTCTGTTTGCGTAGACGCTCAGTGAATGCGTTCTGATCGTAAGGGTCTATTTGCGGACGGTCCTCGGCAAAGTATCTTGCGATAGCGATACGAATGCGCCAACTCGCCGTCCGCCAGGTGGCCGATTATGTCGCGTATAGACCAGCGGTCGGGCGCGCGCGCGTAGTCGAGTTCACGCGCCGATAATCCTTCGACCAGTTTGACCAGTCTCTTGTAAGTGGCGGCCTGGATTTTTACAGGGTCGCGCCCTTCAAGCTGGTCTTCGATTCTTTTGACGTAAGCTTTGATTTCGGGTGATACTTTCACGGGCTTTGGGTTCATGATGTTTCCTTTCAATCATAAAATTCCGGTTATAAACCATCGGCAATCGGGTTCGGAAAAAGGGCGCGGCTCAACCCCTCCACGGATTGCAAGCTTTTACGATATTACTTCTTGAAGGGAGCAAGCAAGCGGGTCGGCGGGTTGTGCAGGGCTGTTGCAAAGTAGCTTGACAGAGAGAAGAGTCTTTCCTGGGAGCGCAGGCATCCTGCCTGCATGCCTTGCGGAGAAACCAATTTTCGAGAAAATCGATAATAGCGCAGGTCCAGCACGCTGGAAGCGTGCGCTCCCAGGTACTTTGCAACTGCTCTGGCAGGTTGTGAGTTGTCGCGGCGATGAGCTATACTGCGCGCGGGCAAAATGAAAGTTTTGAATCGAGATACCATCGGCTTTCGCCCGCTGTGAGTTTTCAGCTTTCGCCTAACTTCCGGGAATTATCGGAATGAAAAACATAGCCTTGCTTCTACTTATGATCGCCGCGCTCGCGCTGCCAGGTTGCAGCGGCGCTCTCAGCAGCAGCGATGCGCCCGACGGACGGCTGCGCGTCGGAATAGTCTTCGACATAGGCGGCAAAGACGACAAGTCTTTCAATGCTGCCGCCTGGGAAGGCGTCCGTGCCGCCCGCGACGAACTCGGCATTCATCTGCGTGATGTCGAGCCGGGCGATCCGACTTCCATCGAACCTTGTATGCGCGCCTTCGCCGAACGCGATTACGATTTGATTATAGGAGTGGGGTTCGCCCAGGCGCCTATAATGGAGAGAGTGGCGCGCGATTACCCGAATTTGAAATTCGCCATCATCGACGGCGTGATCGATGCCCCGAACGTCGCGTCGCTCAACTTCAAAGAGCACGAAGGGTCTTTCCTCGTCGGCATGATAGCGGGCCACACGACGAAGACCGGACGTGTAGGATTCGTCGGCGGGATGGACATACCGCTCATTCATAAATTCGCGACCGGCTACGGGGAAGGCGCTCGCTATGCCAATCCCAATATCAAAGTCTTCGAGAACTATGTCGGAGTTACGGACGCGGCATGGAACAATCCGGGCAAGGGAAAAGAACTGGCAAAGGCTCAGATCGAGAGCGGCGCGGATATTATATTCCAGGCGGCGGGCAATTCTGGTCTCGGCGTATTCGATGCAGCCGAAGAGACCGGCACACTCGCCATAGGAGTCGACTCGAACCAGAACTGGATGAAGCCGGGATTCATCCTGACGAGCATGACAAAACGCATAGATGTCGCTGTGTACAACACGGTCAAGGAAGTGATCGAGGGCCGCTTCAAGGGCGGCAAACACCTCTTCGGCCTCGATAATGATGGTGTGGGTTACGCGCTCGACCAGTACAACCGCGACCTCGTGCCGCAATCGGTTATCGAGGAAGTCGAGCGCGCCAAACGAGAGATCATCGAAGGCCGCATAAAAGTCACCGACGCTATGGCAGAGAAATAGATCAGGCCACAGAAACACACAGAAGAACACAGATATAATCTTACTTCTCTTTTTAAATCGCGCCCGTCTCGGCTTGTATATGCCTGCCGCATAGTTATTCTGTTACGGCGAACTTCACAACCGAAGGCAAGACCGTAAGGCGGGCGGGGGTGTAGCCCGCTATCTCGCCGTCGATGTCTATCGCAAGCGGCTCATCGCTATAGATCGAAACTTCACGAGCGCGCAACTCCATAACTTTAGGATTGTTCAGGTGGCCGCCTCGCCGAATGCGCGGCAACTCTCTTATAACGTCGAGGCGAGTAGTTGAGTCCGCGAAGATCAAATCAAACAGCCCGTCGTCAAACCGCGCGTGAGGGGCCAGCATCATCCCACCGCCCGCGAAGCGCCCGTTCGCAACGACGATCAAATTGCTGTCGATCCTTATGTCGCGCTCGCCGTCGAGTCGAACCAGGACGGGAATGTTTCTGTAACGGGCGAGCGCGCGAACGGCGGCAGCCAGGTAACGCGCGCGCCCTCCTATCCATCCCGGCAGTCGGCCGCGCCAGCGGTTCACGAGCGAAACGGTATCGCCGCCCAATCCGAATGATGCGAGGTTTATGAAGAAGCGGGATGTGTCCCGCCCGTCTCCGTCTTTGAATTCACAGCATGCGGCATCGATCGATCTCGCGTTCGGGCTGAGAATAGCGCGCACCGCACACGAGCGTGTTTTGAATCCGAGCGACCTGCAAAAATCCGAACCCGTCCCGCTCGGCAGCAACGCTATGCTCGCGTCAGGGTTGATGGGACGGCCCGCCGAGTCGAGATAGCCGTTCACGATTTCGTTAAGAGTGCCGTCGCCGCCTACTGCTATCACTCGACTCGTGCCGCTCGCCAGGGCTTCGCGCGTCATTTGTGCGGCTTCGCCTGCGCGGGCGGTGATTCGCTCGGTGAAGCTGATTCCGAGACGCGCGAAATCCTCCCTGATCTCGGTCCAGATTCGGCGGGTTGTGCCGCAAGCCGATACGGGATTGATGATGAAGAGGATGTCTTCCAACAGCGGCAAATCTTTCGACGCGCTTCTTTTGTCCGGCAGCGCGTAGGCTTCCGTCCTTCGTCCGTTGTTGCTTTAATCAGGGAACTGAAAAGTCGTGCAACTCCCCCACCACTGACCACTAGCTCGTCACAGGGGAAAGGTGAGCGGCCTGGTTTTCGAGCCGTTCGATTTTCGCCTCGACTATCGAACGGCGGGCCGTAGATTCTACGGTCAGGCGCAGGCCGTTGTAATCTATGCTCTCGCCCTTTTCGAGCAGACGCCCCGCGCGGGCCATCATGAAACCTGCAATGGTGTGATAGCTGTCGGATTCCGCAAGGCCGAGGTCCAACTGCCGGTTCGCTTCCCTGATAGAGAGCTTGGCGTCTACGGTGTAAGTGCCGTCGGGGTGCTCGACTATCTGGCGCGCGGCTATCTCGTCGTGTTCGTCGCGTATGTCGCCCACGATCTTTTCGACGAGGTCTTCGAGCGTAACCAGGCCCTCGACCCCGCCGTGCTCGTCGACCACCAGGGCCATGTGAGAGCTTTCGCGGCGCAGGCTGCGCAATGCCTCGTTGAGTTTCATCGAGGTAGGCAAAAAAAGCGGAGGGCGAACGACCTCGTCTATATTGAAACTCTGATTCTGATACGAGAGATTTATCAAGTCTTTATAGAGCGCGATGCCTATAGTGTTATCGAGCGCGCCGCGATAGACGGGCATGCGCGAATAGCGCGTCTCGGCGAAGATGGCCAGCATCTTTGAAGGCGGAAGCTCCGCATCGAGGGCTTCGATTTCGGTGCGCGGTATCATCACCTCTTCGAGATCGGATTCCGTGAAATCGAAAACATTGTGTATCAGGCGGCGCTCGTCTTCTATGAGATGGCCGCTTTTGTGGCTGAGTGAGATGAGATGGCGCAACTCCTCTTCGCTGTATCCTGCGGCGTGTTCGTCTGCGGCGGGCAGTCCGAGGAGCCGGATGACCAGAATGCCTGAGTGATTGAGCACCCAGATAGGCGCTTTAAAGATCTTGTAAAAAATCTCCATAGGCCGCGCGACCGCGAGCGCGACGTTTTCAGCCCTTTCGAGCGCAAGCGTCTTAGGGGCCAGTTCGCCAAGCACTATATGGAGAAAAGTGATGAGTGTGAATGCCACTGCGACGGCGACCGAATGCGCGGCAACCTCAGACGTGGTCCCAGGCAGGACGGCGTGGAATACCGGCACGAGCAATCGCGCTACGGTTGCTTCCGCAATCCAGCCGAGCGCGAGGCTTGCCAGCGTAATGCCCAATTGTGTTGCCGATATATACCAGTCGAGATGCTCAAGGGCGCGCATAAGGGTTCGCGCGCGCTTGTTTCCTTCCGCAACCATAGCTGCCACTCGTGACCGCCGAACGCCGACCAGTGCAAACTCTGAAGCAACGAAGAAACCGTTGGCCAGCACGAGCAACATTACCACGGTCAGTTTGAAAAGAGTCCCTAGCAGCGATGACTCATCCATGATTACAAGGAATTTTATCAACCGCGCGTCGAGATGACCAGCCCTTTGAAGAAGCAGAGGGGGTCGGAAAGGATGAAGGATGAAGGCGGAAGGATGAAAGACGCTCGGAAAGGTTTTCATCCTTCATCCCTCATCCCTCATCCTTCCAATCAATCAGTTCCCTGTGCGGGAAGCCAGCCCTTGGCGCGCTCGACGGCCCGCGCCCATCCTGCAAGCAGCCGCTCGCGTTCGGACCCGTCCATCGCAGGTTCGAAGACACGTTCGCGTTGCCATAGCTGGTCGAGTTCCTCGACATCCGGCCAGAACTTTACGGCCAGCCCCGCCAGATAGGCTGCGCCCGCTGCCGTGGTCTCGGTGTTCGCGGGCCGCACTACGGGAATGCCGAGGATGTCGGCCTGAAATTGCATCAGAAAATCGTTTCGCGCCGCGCCTCCGTCGACGCGAAGTTCGCCAAGCTCTATCCCTGAATCGTCGCGCATGCGGGAGAGCACGTCGTAGGTCTGATAGGCGATTGATTCGAGCGCGGCGCGTGCGAGGTGCTCGCGCCCCGCGCCCCGCGTAAGCCCCACGATAGTTCCCCGCGCGTAAGCGTCCCAGTGCGGCGCGCCAAGCCCTACGAAGGCCGGGACGAAGTAGACCCCGCCGTTGTCTGCTATGCTCGATGCGAGGGCTTCGGTCTCCTCGGCCGAGGCTATTATCCTCAGACCGTCGCGCAACCACTGTACGGCCGCGCCCGCAATGAAGATGCTCCCTTCGAGCGCGTACTCCATAGGGCCATCGCCGATCTTCCAGGCTATGGTCGTGACGAGGTTGCTTTTCGACTGGACGGGTTCCTCGCCCGTGTTGAGCAGGAGGAAGCAACCGGTCCCGTAAGTGTTCTTCGACATCCCTTCATCGGTGCAGACCTGGCCGAAGAGCGCCGCCTGCTGATCGCCCGCTATGCCCGCTATCGGAATGGCGCGGCCGAACAGAGAAGAATCCGTCTCTCCGATGACGGCGCTCGACGGCACGACGTGAGGCAGAATCTCGCGCGGCACATCGAGCGAGGCGAGCAATTCGTCGTCCCACTCTCCGCTCTCGATATTGAACATCAGTGTGCGGCTCGCATTCGAGGGGTCCGTCGCATGTATGCGCCCGCCCGTGAGCTTCCATATCAACCAGGAGTCTACGGTGCCGAATGCCAGCCGCCCGCGCCCTGCGCGCTCGCGCGCATCCGCGACCGAATCGAGCAGCCAGCGCACCTTCGTCCCTGAGAAATAGGCGTCAAGCACGAGGCCTGTGCGCTGTTGAAAAAGCTGGGCCAGCCCGTCCTGTCGCATACGGTCGCAGGCTTCGGCCGTGCGGCGGCATTGCCAGACTATGGCATTGTGAATGGGTTCGCCGGTTTCGCGGTCCCATATTATCGTAGTCTCGCGCTGATTGGTTATGCCTATGGCGGCGATCTGGTCGGGCTTTACGTCTGCTCCGTCGAGCACCCGGCGGGCGGCCTCAAGCTGCGAGTTCCAAATATCTTCGGGGCGATGCTCGACCCATCCGGGTTGCGGGTAGAGTTGTTCGAATTCCTGCTGCGCTATGTAGGCAGGCTGTCCGGCCCGGTCGAAAAGAATGGCGCGCGAACTGGTCGTGCCCTGATCGAGCGCGAGTACGTAGTCGTGGCTCATCGGTTGCCTCCAAAAGAAGCTCGGGGATGACAGGCTGTCTATGATACCAAACGCCCGGCTGATACCAAAGTGATACGTGATCTTTGCAGGGGAGCGGGGGTGCAGAGGGGCAGGGGTGCTTCTCTTCTCCTCTACTCCCTTGCTCCCCTGCTCCTGCGGCTTCTCTGCTCTCATCACGTATCACGCCTCACTCACCCTGCGCTGTTTGGGATTGGCACAATCAGGAACTTTTTTCTCTCTTTCGCGCTTAACTGAATTGAGGAACCACGAAAACCCGAAGCTCGATGGGATCATTTTTCCCGGAGGACAAAGAATGCGAAGAGTCTTTTCAATTATGACAGCAGTAGTGTGTCTTCTCACATCCGTTGCGATGGCTTACGGCCAGCAGCCGTCGAGCCGTAATTCCATAGTGCTCGACATACACATTATCGACGTCAGCGCCGACCGCATGGAGGGATTGGAATCTGCGGTAAAAGACCGGGCGAGTCTCGACCGATTGGTTGCCGAAGGCAGGGCACGACCTGTTGTCAGCGCTCAGATTCGCGCCCGGTCGGGCGAGCAGGCCACAGCGCGCGTCGGGCAGCGCGTTCCCATACAAACTGCATCAGTGCCAGTTGCAACAGGGGTAAGCGCGCCTCAGTTTCAATACGAAAACACGGGTCTCAGCGTGGATGCGCATTCGGAGGTCATCGAGGGCGATCAAATAGCAGTTCGTATCAAGCTGGAACTTACCGCGCTCGACACCAGTACAGGGAGTCTTACGCCCGCATTCATTCAACGCACTGTAACCGACAATGTGCAACTGCGGTCGGGCGAGACGATAATACTGCTCGGCGTCGTTCAGCACGAATCGCTGTGGCCCGGATCGACTCAATCGGGCGGAGCGGGGGCATCTTCACCGCGCGGCAACTTCGTCGTGCTGCTGACGGCGCGGCTGGTGAATTGAAACTTCGATTGAGGAGCGCAAATAATTGTGGCTTTGCGCTCCTCTATCGGAATATATAGTGGAGGGTGATTCGGCGCGGCGAGTCATCCGGCTCGCGTTCCATTCGGGACGGGGTTTTCAGGCACTGCGAGCACGGAGGTTATTCCATCAGCGTATCCTATGTCGAATAACATGCCTTCCGAGAGTTCGCCCATCATCTTTTTGGGTTCGAGATTGACGACGAACAACGCCTGTCGACCTTCTATCTCTTCAGGGTGCTCGCGCTCTTGCTTCATCCCGGCCAGGATGTTTCTTTTGTGATCGCCGAAATCGACTACGAGCCGCACAAGCTTGTCTGACCCTTTTACATCTTCCACACGCTCTATAGTCCCTACGCGAATGTCGATTTTATCGAGCAGGTCGAAAGAGATAGCCGGCTTGATAGGGGGCACCTTTATTGATTGCATGATTTATAGTCCTCTGCTCCTCGATGTATTCACTCTTAGGTTTCCTTCTTTCGCGCCATCATAAAACAGAGCCACGCGCCGAGTACAAGCGAGGCGAGCAGAACCAGAAAAGCGATGCCGCGAGTCAGGAAAGCGATCTTTGTGTCTAAAGCGAGCAATCCCATTTTGGATAGCAGGTAATGCCAGTCGTGCATGGGATCATCGGTCAATCCGAGAAGCGGCAGTTGTTGCGCCCGCGCGTCGCCTATATAAACCGCGAGGTTATATAGGCTCAATGACAGCCACGCGCCCGTGACAGCCGTTCCGAAATAATCTCTCTGGCGCAATAAGATTATCCCTGCCGCTATGGGGGCCGCCAGTTGACAGAAGCTCCCGCCTGCGACCATCGCAAATTCGCCGAGGAAAGAAAACAACACGTGACCTAATTCATGAATGCCGAATGTGATGCCTGAGAAGATGCTCCCGTAATAAGGGTCTATCGTGTGACGCGCTCCCGTGTAGGCGAAGTATAGCAGAACGGGAGCGCGCCATATCCATGACTTCCCCCGACTCCAGTCGGTCGCATCCTCTCGAAAAGAAATAGCCGTCTCATTGATTGACATACACAAAGTTTAGTATGAAGGATGTGAGACGTGAACAGTATTAATATATGTGCGGGACGATAAAGCGGAGGCCTACAGTTTCATTTCGCCCCGTTGATCTTCTTGACTTCATCTATTATCTTTTCATCGGGCGGCCTGTCGGTAGGATTCTGGCCGACGTAGAGGAAACGTATGCGGCCTTCCTTATCGAGTATGAAGATGGAAGGGTGAGCTATGCCGTCGTGCTCGGCTTTGTTGAGGATGCCGTAAGAGGTGATGACTTTGCGGTCGCTGTCGGAAAGTATCTCGTACTTCGCCCCGGTGGTTTGGCCCATAGACCATGCGAACGATTGTGCGTCTACGCTTATCGCCATCAGGTCTGCGCCCGCCTGCTTGATCTTTTCATAATCCTCAGCCAGCCTGGTGAGTTGCGTGGCACAGGCGGCTCACCAGAAACCGCGATAGAAGACCAGCACCACAGGCCCGCGAGTCAAGTATTCGGCGAGGAGAATGATCTTGCCGTCGCCATTGGGCAGGGCGAAATCGGGAGCCTTGTCGCCGATCTTGAGCGGCGCGCTGGGCGTCTGGCTGAAAGCGCCTGCGCTCGCGATGAGTAGAACTAGTGAGAGAATCGCTGCTTTCATTGCCACATAAAATCTAAGCTGCGAAGGGCGGGGTTGTCAATTGCGAGAACGATTATTGAAAATCTGCGGCGGGCGCTTATGTATGAAAAAGCCAAAATTTGTGTTGAGTCGAGAGAGAAATATGCATATACTGGGCGCATATAACTAATAATCACCCTGTAATGTTTTTTATGAACTTGAGAGAGTATCATCCGATTTCGGCCCTCCGAGGCTCACCAACCTAAAGGAGCTTTTGTCGTATGTCGGGCTTCTGCGACCGATGCAACGAAAAAACAAACCGCCTGGTTGACATAACCGACTTGCCGGAACTGGCCGCCGTGGCGCACCTCGAATATCGCCAGGTCTGCGACCTTTGCTATGACGACCTCCTGGAAGAAGCAGGCGAAGCCGAAGAGCGCGATGAAGACCGTCGCGCCGAACCGCGTGCCAGCGTCTCTATCAAAGCGCGAGTCGAAGGCGATACCGCGCACCTCGAAGCTTTCTCGGACGAGATGATCATCGAAGAGATAAGCCCTTCGGGGCTCAGGTTGCGCACCGTTCGCGAGGTGGAACCGGGGACCGTGCTCAAGGTGGCCGTCCCATCGCATGATTTCGAAGCCACCGCCATAGTCCAGGTCGTGTGGCACGATGACGGTCAGCACAGTATAGGGCTGAAACTCGTCGAACCGAGCGATGGATGGCAACGCCTCTGGCATAAGTACGCCGCGGATCAGTAGACCGAGTTGACAGCTATCAGCTATCAGCTATCAGCTATCAGACT
>JAKEHD010000686.1 GCA_022615215.1 Blastocatellia bacterium | reverse complement strand
GGCGACCCGGTGCTGCGGCAGGCGCGCCCGGAGCAGCGCCAGCTCGATCGCCACCCGGTAGAGCGAGGTCTCGAGGTCGCGGGCACTGAAGCGGCCGTCGAGGAAGGCGTCGAAGGCCGCACGCCCGATCGGCTGCCCGTCGGAGTCGTCTTTGAGTCCCGAAGGGGCGGCGCTAATTCTGAAATCGAGCAGCCAGATCGATTGCAGAGTCGACGCCTGTAAAGAGCAATTATTTGGGTAACGACATGCTGCCCCCTGACCACTGACAATGGAGCATGGTTTGACACTCACCGGGGTGCGTGTTAGCTTTTTTCTGGTATCAAGAAAGTCTTTCAGGAGCATACACGTTTGGAAGATATTAATATTGGGAACGTCATTCTCTGGTTCGTTGTATTTCTATTCTCTCTGTCATTTCACGAGGCAGCGCACGCCTGGACATCGGAGAAATTCGGGGATGACACAGGCCGCTTGCAGGGCCGCATCACGCTGAACCCGATACCACACATCGACCCCATAGGGACCATTGTCTTCCCTTTGCTTATGATATTCACTTCCATCCCTCTACTCGGATGGGCGAAACCTGTGCAGACCAACCCGCTCTTGTGGCGGGACAAGACCAAAGCCAATATCAGCGTATCGGCTGCCGGTCCCATAAGCAACTTCATACTGGCAACCTTGACTTTCATAGTGATAAAGGTGCTACTGATGAGCGGGACACTGGTTCCGAGGGGCAGCCTGCCCTACGAACTGTTTCTGCCCGCAGAAGGGCTACCTGCATTCATGGCACCGCTCGCTGTGATCTTGAGCGTCATGCTTATGCTGAATATAGCGCTCGGTGTATTCAACCTTATACCGATTCCGCCGCTCGACGGAAGCCATGTGCTCGAAAGCCTACTGCCTCCTGAAATGTCTGCGGCTTATGCTCAGATTCGACCTTATGGGTTTCTGCTGTTGATAGGGTTGCTCTACCTTGGGGTTTTCAGGGGTATCTTCATGCCTGTTATGAAAGTGGTTTACGGACTTCTGACTATGTAACCGAAAAGCGAACGAGGAGTTATTGAATTGACTGTTGAGTCCTCAAAGAAAAGAATCGTGAGCGGCATGCGCCCTACGGGGAATCTCCACCTGGGCAATTACGAGGGCGCGCTCAAGAACTGGGTCAGGCTTCAGGATTCGGGCGAGTATGAATGCTTCTTTTTCATAGCCGACCTGCACGCGCTCACGAGCGATTACGCAGACACGAGCCGGATCAAACAGAACACGCTCGATGTGGTGAGCGACTGGCTGGCCGCAGGGCTTGATCCCGAAAAGTCTACGATCTTCGTACAGTCGATGATACCGGAGCACGCCGAACTTCACCTTATGCTCTCTGCGGTCACGCCGCTCGGATGGCTTGAGCGCGTGCCGACCTACAAGGAGCAGCGCGAGAACATCACCGAAAAAGACATAGGCAATTACGCATTCCTCGGCTATCCCGTGCTTCAGGCCGCCGATATCATAATGTACAAGGCCGATTACGTCCCCGTTGGAAAAGATCAGGCTTCTCATGTGGAGATCACCCGTGAGATCGTCCGCCGCTTCAATAATTTTTTCGGCGAGGTCTTTCCCGAACCCCGTGAGCTTCACACGGAAGTGCCCGTGCTTCCGGGAACCGACGGGCGCAAGATGAGCAAAAGCTACGGCAACGCCATCTACCTGATAGACCCGCCCGATGTTGTGCGCGAGAAGGCCCGCCTTATGATTACCGACCGCACGCGCATACGCCGCAGCGACCCCGGACACCCGGAAGATTGCGACGTGTGCCGGATGCATCGCTTCTTTCTGGACGGGGAATCGGCAGACCGCTTCGACGACGATTGCCGCAACGCTCGCATTGGATGCGTCGACCGCAAACGCGCGCTCGCAGATTCGATAATCGCTCGCTACGGGGAGATAGCCGAGCGAAGCCTGCATCTGCGCGAAACCCCCGATCAGGTCATCGAAACGATCAAGGAAGGCTCGCGCCGGGCGCGCATCGAAGCGCAAAAGACCATGGCCGAGGTGCGCCGCGCCATGAAGATAAACTGGGAATGATTTGAAATTCCGAAATTTAATGATCCCCTTCCTCACGGTCGGGGTACTGAAGAATCTGATAGGATTTGTGTATGAATGAAACCTTTCTTTCGGCAAGCGTGACGCAGGGGCTTGAGCCGCCTGTGGGCGACAACCCCGATCAATACAGGGTGAGGCTCGAAATCTTCGAGGGACCGCTCGACCTGCTTCTCTACCTGATTCGCAAGGAAGAGGTCTCGATTTACGACATCCCCATAGCGCGCATAACCGAACAATACCTGGAATACCTGCGGGCCATGCAGGAGCTTGACATAGGCGTGGCGGGAGAATTCCTCGTCATGGCCGCCACGCTCATTCACATAAAATCTCAGATGCTGCTCCCTCGTGACCCTGACGCGCCCGATCAAGAGATGGAAGACCCGCGCAAGGAACTTGTATATCAGTTGCTCGAACATCAGAAGTTCAAGGCCGCGGCGAACGCGCTCCATCAACGCGCGACAATCGAAGGGGGAGTCTTCACACGCGCGGCCCTCGAAAGCGACGACGACAACCCGGAGATCGCCGCCACCGCGTTTCAGTTGTTCGAAATCTTTCAGGAAATCCTCGCCCGTCGCCGCGCCATAACCGAAATCGAGATAGCGCGCGATGAGATGACTATGGCCGAAAAGATAGGAGAGATAAAGGCGATGGTTGCGGAAAAGGGTCAGGTGCAGGCGCGCGACCTGTTCGAGCGCGCAGGGTCGCGGCGCGAACTCGTGTTGATCTTTCTGGCCGTGTTGGAACTGGTCAAAGAACTTGCGATACGCCTTGTGCAGAAAAAGACTTTCGGCGAAATACTATTAGTGATGCGTGAGGGAAGCAGGGGTGCAGGGGAGCAGGGGAGCAAGGGAGCAGAGGAGCGGGGGAGCAGAGGTGAAAGATATTAGAAGAGTGCAGGAACAAAGGTGCAGGGCAGAGGAGAATCACCCCTGCACAGATGCATCGCTGCATAGAAAGCATCACGCATTACGCGACATTGCCTTATGACTATTGACGAACTGAAACCCATAATCGAATCCCTCGTCTTCGTCTCCGAAGACCCGATGAGCGCCCGGCAGCTTGCGGCGATACTCGAAGGCGAAAGCACGGAAGACATAGAGACCGCCTGCCTACAGCTTGTGGAAGAGTTCAACGCGCGCGGCGGCGGGCTTGAGATGCGCTCGATAGCCGGAGGATACCGCATAAGCACGCGGCCCGAATTCAGCGAATACGTGCGCCGCTATTTGAAGGCGCAGCCTTCGGCGAGATTGTCGCTTGCGGCGCTCGAAACCCTCGCCGTCATCGCTTACAAACAGCCCATCACGATTCCTGAAATCCTTGAGATACGCGGCGTGACCTCGACTTCTGCCATAAAGACCCTGCTCGACCGACGGCTGATAGTTGCGCGAGGGCACAAACAGGTTGTGGGCCGTCCGATGCTCTACGGAACGTCGAAAGAGTTCCTGCTCCAATTCGGCCTCTCGGACCTGTCGGAGCTTCCGAACCTCGAAGACTTCGAAGACCTTATGAGCAGTTAGAACCGTTCATTTCAGCGATCCGCCGCATAGCGGCGATTGAATTTAGCCCGGTCTTTCAAGGCCGGGAACTGGTGTGTAAGCGCATCGCGTCGCGTCAGCGACGGTTGAACCATTCGTCGAGGAATTCAAAAATGGCCAATACTTACACCTCGCTTTATTTTCACATTGTCTTCAGCACCAAAAACCGTCAACCTTCTATCAATCAGGAAATTGAACAACGGGTATGGGCATTCATAGGCGGCATTGCGCGAAAGCACAGGATGACTGCCCTGCAAATCGGCGGCATCGAAGATCATATCCACGCGCTCGTCATGGCTCCGCCCACGATTGCGCCCAGCCAGATAGCCCAGTTTCTAAAAGGCGATAGTTCGAAATGGATACACAACGAGTTTCCATCCTTGCGCAACTTTGCGTGGCAGGACGGATACGGCGCGTTCAGTGTGAGCAAATCGAAGGTTTCTGAGGTGAAGACCTACATTCAGAACCAGCGTGAGCACCATCGGAAAAGGACTTTCAAGGAAGAGTATCTGGAACTATTACGCAAGCATGGAATTGATTACGAGGAAGAGTATTTGTGGGGATGATTCAACCGTCGCTCGCGCGACGAGGTGAATGTGATGCGGCCGGTCCCGGCCTTGAAAGACCGGGCTAAATTCAGGCTGCCGCTACGCGGCAATCTTTGCACGCTAAACGCATAAGAAAGGTTGGGTTATGGTCAATCCACAGCTTTGCGGCTGGATTTATAACCTGCACGCTCTTCAGGCGATTCACAATTTACTCTGACATCACTACGACTGGAAACTATGGAAGAACGTCTGCAAAAAATAATAGCCGCCGCAGGGATAGCTTCGCGCCGGGCCGCCGAAGAGATCATCCTTCGCGGCGATGTCACCGTAAACGGCAAACGCATCACTGAACTCGGCACAAAGGCCGACCCCGAACGCGATCACATAAAGGTCAGGGGCAAACTCATCAACCCCCGACTCTCGCGCCAGGAGAAGCGATACTTCCTTGTGAACAAACCGAGAGGCTATCTCTCTTCGGTCTCTGACCCTAAGAACCGCCCGCTCGTTATGGACCTCATTCCCGCATCCGAGCGGCGCGGACTGCATCCCGTAGGACGGCTTGATTTCAATACCGAGGGACTGATCGTGCTGACGAACGACGGCGAGTTGACTCGCCTGCTGACTCAAGCGGGAAGCGTGCCCAAGCTCTACGAGGTCAAGGTCAAAGGCACACCCTCTGAAGAACAGATTGAGTTGCTCCGTCGAGGGATACGTATGGACCGTTCGCGCACGGCTCCGGCCGAGATCAGGTTGATGAGCCGGACGAAAAAAGGCGGAAATAGCTGGTATGAGATCACTCTGCGCGAGGGCAAAAATCAACAGATTCGCCGGATGTTCGACTCGATAAATCATTCAGTCACAAAGCTGCGCCGCGTCCGTATAGGCCACCTCACAGGGCAAGGCGTCGCGCCCGGACAGTATCGCAATCTGAAACCCGGCGAGGTCAAAAAATTCTTTCAAACCCCTTCCAACAAACCGGCTTCCAGGAAATCAAAATAGAAAAGAGTATCTCAGCGGTCAGTGGTCAGTAGTCAGTGGTCAGTTGTTGCTAATAATCAGAGCCCTGATAAAAGCGACATAGGAGCGGCTACGCTCCGGACTATGGACGGGTGCGGTTCCATAAAGTCGGCCATAATCCCGCCAACGGAAGTTGAACTAAGCGCTACGCGCAGATGTGTGCTGTCATCACTTGATTGATCTCGATCATTCTCCCACCGAATCGATCTATACTTC
>JAKEHD010000685.1 GCA_022615215.1 Blastocatellia bacterium | reverse complement strand
CTGTTAATCAAGGAGGGCGTCAACCTGGTGCTGGAGTTCCAGACTTACGAACATGTCGCACCGATCATCTCGTCAAAGTTCCTTGAGGCCGACATCCCGGTGATTGCCATTGAGATCCCCCACCCTGGGGCCACCTATTTTGGCGCCGATAACTATCAGGCGGGGGTGATTGGCGGCCGGGCGCTGGGGCAGTGGGCGAAAAAGCACTGGACCGGGAAGGTGGAAGAATTGCTGCTGCTGGAACTCCCGATTGCGGGACCGCTGCCACAGTTACGTGTCACTGGCATGGTCGCGGGCCTGGGCGAAACGCTGCCGGGGACCGAAACCTGTTCCGTGATGCATCTGGACGGCAAAGGCGAGTTCGAACGCAGTCTCGATGTGGTGCGCCGCCATCTGCGGCGCACGACGCCGAAACGCACCCTGGTTGCAGCAGTCAATGATCCCAGCGCGCTGGGCGCTTTGAGGGCCTTTGAAGAGGCGGGCCGCGGCCTCCTTTGCGCCGTCATGGGGCAAAATGCGATTCGCGATGCGCGTGAAGAACTCCGACGTCCGGGCACCAGGCTTATCGGATCGGTGGGCTATTTCCCTGAACGCTACGGTGAGGAGTTGATCCCACTCGCCCTGGCTATTCTGCAAAAGAAACCGGTGCCTTCGGCAGTCTTTGTGAAACATCAACTCATCACGCCAAAGAACATTGGGCTAATATACCCGGTTCAAACTGACTGATCCGATAAGGGACGCGTTCCTCTCAGCCTGTGCTTGAATGGTCAAATCCCGCCGGAGGTAGAAAGCACATTATGGCACCCGCGTCGTTTACCTCGAACGTTAGCCATCATGGTGCGATGCGAAACTGTACTCAAGTGTAAAAACTCAGGTCGATTAAAGAACCACGGACTACGGATTACGGACCACGGACGCCGCCTTCGGCGTCAACCGCCTTGACCCCTTCGACCCTTTGCTGTAGCCTCAAATCTGAGGTTTCAGACGCACGGACGGTTCCTGTTTCGGAACGGCCTGCGCCTCTCTTCAGTCGGAGGTGATACCATAATGACCGCAAATACCGATGCCGCAGACAGCAACGGACCAGAGTCCGGCGCAGCCGAAGAAGTCAGGCAGGCGTTTTCCGCCCTGCCTTTCAATGAGAGATTGTCAACCCTTGTGAAAGTGGAACTCGACCTTCTCGGAGATGCTGCCAAAACGATAGTCGAGGCCGCGTCGAAGGTGGCCGATGAAATAGTCGAGGCGGTCGCCGGGCCGGAGCCTTCTCCGACAAGTAAACCGGAAGCCGGTGAGCAAGCTTCGACCAACTGACCATATTCGTCCCACATAAGTGTTTCTGTCATCAGGTGGATTTAGTATGAGCGAAAGCATTCAGTTAAAGGAGCCGCTCTTCAAACTCATAGTGCGGTTCAACAATGGCGAGATGGTGCATCACGTGACGACCGCGCCCCTTGACGCGCGTCTCATAGCGACCGACACGAGATACGCGGTCATAAGCTTGTACTCCTGCGAGAACCCAAGCGACTGCATTGAAATATCCGTGATAAACCTGCGCGACGTGACCTTCATCAAGACCGAGCGGGTGACGCTCGATCAACTCACAGCCGAGCGCCGGATGGCCGGTTTGCATTCTTCGGGCACTACGAGCGCAGACGACCGCCTGCCCAAATCTTTGGCTCAGGTAAAATTCATTTGAGATGCGCCCGATGGCCGAGTACGGGAGCTTACAGGAATGTTTCATCGCTTCAGATCGGAAAGCCGCATCGCAGTTGCGCTCGCCTTATTGATCTTCACTATAAACGCCGCCGGCTGTAAGGCCGTAGCCACCGCCCCGGCAGAAAGCTCAAACCCGGACAAGCCTGCCGATTTCGATGCCGCGCGGGCTTACGCGCATCTGAAGAAACTCGTAGAGCTAGGCCCGCGCCCGCCCGGTTCTGACGCAATCAAAAAAGCGCAGAGCTACATCATCGGCGAACTCAGGAGTTACGGTCTCAAAGTGATCGAAGACAACTTCGACGCCCGGACCACGCGCGGCACCGTCGCTATGAAAAACATAATCGCTGAAATTCCGGGCGCGCGAAGCGACATAATCATGATCGCGGGCCACTATGACACCAAGCCTCAACCCGGTTTTATAGGGGCGAACGACGGCGGGTCGAGCGCGGCGGCCCTTCTCGAAATGGCTCGCGCGATGTCGAAGACCAAACTCGAATACACCGTCTGGTTCGTCTTCTTCGACGGCGAGGAAGCCTTCATCGAATGGAGCGCCAACAACGGCATGGACAACACTTACGGCAGCCGACACATGGCAGCGCAGATGGCCGCAGATGGTCGCATCAAGAGCCTCAAGGCGATGGTCCTGGTCGATATGATCGGAGACAAAGACCTCGACCTGCTTCGCGATTACGAATCGACTCGGTGGCTGGTCGATATAATATGGAGCACTGCGCACCGCATCGGTTACGCGAAGCACTTTCTCGACGAGGAGGGCGCATACTCGGACGATCACATACCGTTCAAAAACGAGGGCGTCCCCGTCATAGATATAATAGATTTCAACTACGGTCCCGATAACTCTTACTGGCACACAGACGAAGACACGCTCGACAAGACGAGCGGTGAGAGCATGAAGATAGTGGGCGACGTGGTCATACAGGCGCTCCCTGAAATAATCAAACATCTGAACCGGCGCACGGGCGCATCTCATTGACTATGACCGGAGGAGAGGAATTGAAGCGAGTGGCGGTCATAGCAGGGGACGGCATAGGCCCTGAGGTCATAAGCGAGGCCGTCCGAACTCTCGAACTAGCGAGCGCGATATTCAGCCTCGAACTTTCGTTCACACATTTCGATTGGGGTGCGGAGAAGTATCTTCAGACGGGCGTGACGCTGCCCGAGGGCGCGCTCGAAATGCTCTCGAACGAATACGACGCGATACTCGCGGGCGCGTTCGGCGACCCGCGAGTGCCTGACAACAAACACGCCGCAGATATTCTCCTGGGGATGAGATTCGGCCTCGACCTATACATAAATCTTCGCCCGATCAAGCTCCTCGACGAACGGCTCTGCCCGCTGAAAGACCGCGCGCCTGCTGACGTCGATTTCGTCGTGTTTCGTGAGAACACCGAAGGTATGTATGTATTCGTGGGCGGCAACTTCAAGAAGTCTTCCGCAGATGAGATAGCCGTACAGGAAGAGATAAACACGCGCAAAGGGGTCGAGCGCATAATAACGGCGGCCTTCGAGTACGCGCGCGCGAACGGTCGCAAAAAAGTGACCATGAGCGACAAATCCAACGTGCTCACCTACGGTCACGACCTCTGGCAGCGGACTTTCAAGGAAGTAGCCTCGCGCTATGGAGAGATCGAAGCCGATCATCTATATGTCGACGTGCTTGCGATGTGGATGATACTCGATCCCGGACGGTTCGACGTGATAGTGACCAATAATCTTTTCGGCGACATCATCACAGACCTGGGCGCTGCGCTCCAGGGCGGGCTTGGGATGGCGGCATCGGGAAACATCCATCCGGGCAGGGTTTCGCTCTTCGAACCCGTTCACGGGAGCGCCCCTCAGTTTGCCGGAAAGAATGTATCGAATCCCATTGCCTCGTGTCTTACGGCGGCGATGATGCTCGATTATCTTGGAATGAGGGAAGCTGCGCGCGCTATCGAGGGCGCGGTGGAAAAGGCCGTCGCGCTCGGCGAGACTACCAAAGATGTAAGCGGCGATCTTTCGACCACACAGGCAGGCGAAGCTATAAGACGCCATTTGAGAGCGACGAAGTAAAGTGGCGAAGGGTTTGTAGCAACACATCAATCCTTTAGAGACACATATTCAACCCGCAAAATCATTCTGAGCCATTTTCCTCTTTATGCTAATATGTCACCCGGAGGACGTTATGGCTGAAGAAACCGATTCACTTGAGCAAGAGTTCGATACTGAGCGGGTCAACCGTCCGGCAGGCGGCGTCGCAGACGATGAAACCGACACACTGGAGCAAGAGTTTGATGCCCTGGCCGAGCAGTGGCGAAGAGAAACCCTGTCCATGTCTTCATCGGCCGATATCGTGCTGCATCCCGCGTATTATCAAATCATCGGCATGGGGCGCGTTGCGCTTCCCTGGATATTTCGGGAATTAAAACTCAGGGGAGGCCACTGGTTTCTGGCGCTCAGAGCCATTACCAGAGAGAATCCCGTGAAGCCTGAAGATAGAGGCAAAATCAAAAAGATGACCGAAGCCTGGCTACAGTGGGGCGAAGAACATGGCTTTCTCGATATCTGAGACCGAAAGGCGGACTGATAGCTATTCGCCCGTTTTCAGCCTCGATACTATGAATAAACCGAAGAGCATGATCCATAGGAGGATGTCGAATACGCCGAGACCGATTCCAAACCCTGCCAGCTTTCGCCCCACTAAATAATCGCTTTGATTGATTTCCCTCAGCGCCATGCTTCCAAAGATGATCGCAAACAGGCCCGTTAGAGCGCCGACGAGCGGGATACCTATTATGCCGAATATAAGTGACGCTATCGCCTTGCCGCTCGTCTTTTTCTCCCGTGCCGGACTCAACTCCACATGCCGGGCGTATTTGAATAAAGCCGTATCGGGAACACTCCGAACCTCCTCTTTGGAGATCGATATCCTGCGGGGCGATTTCTCCTTTTCCTGTCTGTTCTCGACCGGCGGCTTTGGCTCTAAAGGCGTGAAGTTTCTGGGCGCAGGCTTGAATGTTTGAGAAGATGTCGTTTCCGGTCCCGGATTCAAACTTTCAACGCCGTCATTTTCAAACAGTGCTTCCTCAAAAGTGAAAGGCTCCTGATTCTCTAAAGGGGCGGTCGCAAAGGAGTCGTAAACAGGATCATCATACTTTTTTTTCGGTGCGACGGAGGCATCCGGGAAGAGATCCCCGGTCGCGTCGTTCACAGTCGCATATTGGGCCTCAGACAACTCCAAAGGGTCTTCCATCTGCTCCAGGTCGAATGCGGTGCAATCCCTGCACCTTCCATCGAATGTCAGGTGTTCCCTGCAACTCGGTCCCCCGCATTTATTACACTCTCCTCCGCAATTCGAGCATTTGAAGCTGCCGCATACCTTGCATCGCTTGATATGTTCCAGGCAAAACCGACGCTGGCAGCCATCGCAAGCGATGAAACATTCCGGGCAAAAGAGCTTCCGGCAGGTAGCGCAAGTCGTGAGGTCGCAAAGAATGCAAATCGCTCCCTTGCAGTTTTCACAGTTCAGCAGGCAATCCTCGCATACGAGGTGTTGGTTGACACAACCGATGAGTCGGGCCTCCGGTCCCCCGCGTCCGCAGTTGGCGCATCGTTCGAACTGCGGCTCAGGAAGTTGCTCGGTGAAGGCAGGGACGACCTGTCCCGTAACGAACGGGGCGGGAAGGGCTTCGGTCCGGCTCGATAGTTCCAGAGCGATTCCCTGAGTCAGTTGCGCGGTCATCCCCTGAGGCATCAGGTCTATCTTTTCGAGAGGCAATTGATCGATATGCTCCTCGGTCCAGCGCGCGGCATCTCCATTTCGCGGGCTTTTGGTATTGTAGGCTTGATAGGCTATCATCTCGCATATACGCACGATCAATTGAGAGACGGATTCCGCCGCAGACCCGAAATCCTGCGTGCATATAGTCATGTAATCGATGTTCGGATGAAAGACAGGCGTGAGCATTTTGCAGCGCGGCAGCTCTTTCGGATAATCCCGCCCCAGGATGATCTCCGCCCTGTGAACGTCTCTATACCTGATTTCATCCCGCTCTTCCACAAGCCCCTTGATGCGGTACTCGATTATGTACCTCTCCGGCGGATCACCGATGGTCTCCAAAATGTGGATTTGCGCGTGCTCGGCAAACAGTCGTTTGACCTGTTCATATTCGACCTGTAATCTTCGAAGCCTTATACTCATAACCTTCATCACCTCAATGCGACCGGCGAGCAGCCGGCCGAACTCTCGATCTTTCAGACAGCCTTACTCGACCACATTCCATAGCAAAATTGCAAAGCCCATAACGACGATGTAGAGGACGCAAATTCCAAGCGCGATAAATATCAACGCCTTCGTGGTCGCGCCCGCCCGCTCTATATCGTCTCGATTGTTCTTATACCAAATACTGCCGGCAATGAGTGCGATGGGGCTTGTGCAGCCGATCAGGCTGAAGACGAACAACCATATAGCCCCTTTCCTGTATGCGGCCAGGGCCGGGTCTTCTTTCTTTGGCAGGAGGTCTTCGCGCGTCATGGGACGTATATCATCGAAACTCTTTTTGCAGTAAGGGCAGACCTTTTCGCTTATGGGAATAGTCTCGGCGCAGAGAGGGCATTTCTTTTCGGTCGCGCCCCAATAGGTGGCCGGTTCATCCTCGGCCTTTTTCGACTCGACCATATTAGGACAGCCGTAGGTTGCGCATCCTCCAAGCCAGTCCCAGCACTCCTGATGATATGGAGACTGACAAGAAGAGCAATGCTGCACCGATTGATCGGCTTTGATCAACCAGAAGCATATCTGGCAAGTAGCGACCGATTGTTGTTCTGCAATATTCATCTTGCGCCACTCCATTCGTCAGGCAGCCAATAAATGTACACTGCGCGGCATGAATTGGAGGTTTCCCTCGATTTCATGAATGCGCAAACGCTTGCAGGCAAGATGCCGAAGAAAGAAATCTTTATGCGCTCCCAGGAAAACTCTCATTTTACCTCGCGCGCAGTATATTCATTCTGCGGGCTGACCGGACAAGAAAGAAATTTTTCAAGAAAGAAATCCTTATCGTGCTGCTACAGGTCCACTACTGAAATTGAATCAGCAAGCCTATCACGCTGAGAAGGGCCACAAGCGACCCGACGACGATTCCAATTATGGCTTTGACCGTAATGGAGGAATCGCTCACGTAATCAGGATATTGCCTGCGAATCTCTCCCAGACCTGCGAGAGCTTTGGACCCTCGAAATACCGCCATAGGCCCCAGAATGAAGCCGAAACAGATTATGCCGATCAGGCTGTACTTCAGCGCGTCGGATGCGAGTTGTTCGACATCAGCGTCTATGTTCCGCGGTATCTGTTTAGCGCGCAACTCCGGGTCGAGAATGTACCCGCAGTGGCGACACTTCATAGCCTCTTGCTTGATAGCCTTATGGCAGGAGGAACAAAGCTGTTCATCAGGCTCAAGCGTCACCGTTTCCGGCATTGGGGTCTTGGCTGCAATAGCATTCTGGAGCCGCTCCCACCTGGGCCGCGCCTCTGATTCGACCGCGCCAAGCTGAACGGCCCGCTTGAGCGTTTCCAGCGCCCTCTCAGGTTTTCCCGCGCGTTCGTAGTGGTCGGTCACTTCGAGAAACCCTTCATACGAGGCTGCACGTTCGAATGCTTCGGCGGCGAGTTCAAGCCTCGGCCTTTCTTCATCGAGGCACTTGCGGCCTAATGCGTTGAGCCTGTCAGGGTCGAGCGACGTGCCCGCGCGCTCGAAGGCAGCTTCGGCAGATCGAAACTGTCCCCGGTCCAGAAAGGTTTCGGCCACGCTCAACAAGCCCTCTGTGTGGCCCGCTCGCTCGTAAGCTGTTTGCGCAGTATCTATCGCACCGCGCCGAAAGGCAGCCTCGCCCAATCTGATATACTCGTCGCGCGCCATCGCGCCCCCCGATTTTGCGAAAGACTCTTCGGCCTGCGAGAGCTTGCCTGTGCGAATAGACTCCTCTGCCGCTCGTTGAAGCCCCTCTTGATCGCCCGCCTTGTGAAAGGCTTCGATAGCGCCCCAGAGGTCGCCCTCCTCAAGTAATTTGTCGCCCTTCCTTTTTCGGAGCGCGCTAATCATGGCTTCGCCCTCCAATCGCTCTATTCAGGTTTCGAACCGTATCGGGCATTTCGAACCGTATCGGGCATGCGGCTGTCCTCTCCGCTCGCCCGTCTCGATAATATTTTGCGCAGGAGCGGATTTCCCATTCCCGCTCAATCCTTACCTCTAGCGCATCTGAGAAAGATTGATGATAGAGCCGATGATTCCGAGAATCCCTATGATTATGGCGATTATGAGCGCCGCCGTCGCTTTGCTCCTCGCCCCGCCCTGGATCTCGTATTCCGGGTTTTCATCAAGCTCCCTGCGCACCTTCGTCGCCATAAAGAAAGCTATGGGTTCCAATATGCACCAGCAGAACAGCCCGACTATGCTGAGTGTCAACGCGATATTCGCGTTCTTATTGATCCTCTGGTACTCTTGCGGAGATTGATACTGTTGAGCGCGCAAAGCGGAGTCGAAAATATGGCCGCAGAAACGGCATTTCAAAGCTTCAGTCTTGATGATCTCAGCACACGTTGGACACCTTCGCTCGCCAGGCCCAGGCACTTGCGGCTGCTCCGATTGGCCTATGGCTTCCGTTACAGGCGGCTGAGGCCCTCCGCCCGATTGCGAGGGCTTTTCCTCTCCGCCCCAGGCCGCTGCCCATTCGCCATACTTGTCAGGAGACCCCTGGCCAGAAGCCCCTCCTCCTGCTTCCGCATCACTGCCTCCAAGCGGCGGCGGCATCGACTCTCCGCTCCCTTCGACCCGACTCTCATCCGCCCATAGCGGTCCTTCACCGCCCGGCACATAGCTCGCTGATGGTCCTGCGCCTTCGCCAGACCCTTCGCCGACCGCCTGCCCGCTCCCGGCCGGGCATCTGCCCGCGCTTTCCCAGCAGTGGACGTGATGATAACCTCCGCAGGTCGGGCATTGATAGACCTCTTCCGCAAGGTTGAACCCAAGATTACAGATTGAGCAACTCTGCTCGACGACCTTGAGGTTCGCTCTCAGCTTCTGCATATCGTCAGACATGTCGTTGGCCTCCCGGTTTTGTATAGATACATTTCACGGCTTCTAACTGCGTGCTTTCTTCTCCCGCGTCGAATAGCTGAACTCCGAATCGCCTATATGTATCGAATCTCCATCGGCCAGGCGATGCCGCTTGATTCGTTGTCCATTGACGAAGGTGCCTGTTGAAGATTCGTTGTCAACTAGTTCATAAGTGTCTCTGAGTTTGTTGATTTCAGCGTGATTGGGATCGATCTTTAGATCCTTGAAGAGATAAATTTCATTCTTTGGCGAGCTGCCCATGCGAATGGGAGTCCTGTTGAAGCTGAATTCCTTGCCTCGCAGAGGGCCTTGTATCACCTTGAGCCAGGCATCTCGTGTAAGCATATCCGTAAAACCTATCATCAGCCCCACCGCCCCGCCGATGATCGTCAGCCCGATGGCGCGGCTTGCTTCAGCCCCGCTCAACAAAGCTCTGCCTGCTATCAGTAAATTTATCGGGTCGAACAGCAATCCTCCCAACAGGCCGCCAACCATTCCGCCTATGATCGCGTTCACCACGAGCTTTCCTGATTTCAAAGCGATTCCCTGTCCCAATCCCATGGCGACGCCCGCTACTGTCCAGGCGAGGCCTCGCCGGAACATAAAGAGAACGAAAGCGCCTGCGCTCGCCGTCGGGTCGGCCGAATCGCCCCCGATCAGGCCGATCAGGGCGAAGATCAGGCCCGCGATAATGACCGATATGGCTCCGCCGACGAGTCCCGCTATCAACCCGACTGCCCCACACCATGCAGCGCGAGAGAAAGTCCGGCAGATTATTCCTTCGACGCTCCCTATCATCAATCCTACAAACGCAGCAACCATGGGAAACAGTAAAAAGGCAAAGATTATTTGCGTGGTTGCAAGCTCACTCACGCTGACCCTGGCCGTCACAGGCCAGTCGGGCTGTTGTAATTGAACCACCACCGCCAGCATCGATGAGGAGTCGGGCGCTTGCTCTCCCATGACGGTGATGACCTGCCCCGGTTTCAAATCGCCAATCGAATAAGGAATTACTTTCTTCTGCTCATCGGTAAAGCGCGTCTTCTCCGGTATCACGTAGACATCGGCCCCGGCGACGCGAATCCGCCCCTTTATGGCGAAGGTCGTGCCGTAGAAAGCAAACGGGACCGCTTGAGGATCGACCTGTTCAATGCGGCCCGAAAAAATGATTCCGTCTGCGAAATACGGCTCGATCAAGGCCCAGGCGGCGAACGCCCCTATAGCGCCGGCCAGCATCAGATAGAACCAGTTCGAATAGAAAAGGCTGAAGCGGCGTTTCTCCTCCACAGGCCCGGCCACTCTGGCTCCATAGCTCTGTTCTATGGTGATCGCTTCATCGATCTTTGGGTCGAGCAGGTCTTCTTTGGTGATGACGATTTTTCGCACAGGTCCTTCGCTCATTGTTTGCCTTCCGTCTCCGGTTTCGCGGGGGGCTGTTGCTGACCCGTCGATTCCTTTTCGGGACCGGACTTCGATGTGAGCCGGTCCAGTACACTTTGTTGAGTATTGATCCTCCGTCGAAGCAGTAGAGCCAGTTGGTGGACTTCAAGGAGGCTGCCCCGTATTTGCTCGATCTGGGCGACGGTCTCTTTCTCTTTCGCGCTCGCTTTGTCACTGGCTTCGTTGTAGTTACGTCGCAGACTCTCCAGCGCCAGGTAGCTTCTCTGCGTATTCGCCTCCTGGACTTCCAGGGCGTTCAAAAGGTATTTATCGGTTTCGTTGTGCCCGACCTCTCGCAGGTATACGTAACCGAACAGAAGGATCAGGAGCAGGAACCCCGTCGCCACGACGAGAGCGAAACTGGCCCGCGATACCGCAGAACCGGGACCGCGCCTCTCTGCCTGAACAGGTATGTCCTCTTCATCTCTTCGATCTTTGTTTCCTGCAAACGAACGGTCTCTGCGTTCCTGCTCGACCCAGTATTCATCGATCAACCTCGGCTCCCCCTGACTCCAGATGAAGAACCCTTCGGTCTGCTGAACAGGGTCGAGCACGAAAGCGGTTTGCCAGGGATGATTGAAAAAGCTCTTCTGGATGAAGATGTCCATCTCCGACAGAAAGACCCCGAAGCGCGGATGGGTGTGATACCAGCCCACGATCTTTTCATCCGGGTAGTCTTTGTCTTTCACCCGATTGACGTGGTCCCAGGTTTCGAAAGTAAAGGTCACCTGGGTGCCCTCGTTTTTGGCATGCTCTCCCACGATGCTTCCCGTCACCTCAAGGAATGTGCCCTGTTTGTCTTTGTAAACATTGCCTATGAGGACGCCGCCGACCTCTTTTCCCGATTCGAGCGACTCCTGTCCGTGCTTGCATATCGCGTCATAAGCTTTTCGGGTCATGTATATCCGATACCGGCGATTGGCCGGAAAGGTCTTCGCGGTCAGTTGGCTTGTATCGATTTGACTTACATCGATAGGACTCTGGTTCACGCAATCACTCCTTTTTCCTGCCCCGACGCTTTATAGAGGGATCCCAATACCGACCGGGCGTCGCCAGAAAACTGAAAGGCGACCTTCGAGAGTCCCTTGCGTCCGGCTAAAATGTCATAAGGCGGTATGCCTGAATCGGCGAGGGTTCTATCCAGAAATTCATCCCCGTCGGAGGCGCTCGCGGCTGAGTTGATCTCTCGGTTCTGCCCGCAGACGGAGCAGCGCGCCGCCCGTTCCGGAATCTGGCCGAGCGGCTTGAAGACCGCCTCGAACTCCTTGCAAGCGGGACAATAAAAAGAGATCAAAATATCGTGGTTGAATTCCAGGACAGAGCCTTCGCCCAGATGCGCGCAGACAGTGGAGAGAAGATCGCGCGCAGTCGCTTCTTTTACGGAGAGATCGAGCTCGACTATTCCGTCGTAAGTTTCGTGACTGTTGCACTCCTCATCGCTGTTATAGTCGATTATATAGGAATCGCAAGACAGTCCGTTGAAGACCATCCCCCTGCCCGCCAGCACATCGAGTCCGTGAAGAAATTTGATCGCTTCCTGGCACTCGATTGCGGCAATGATCGAAGAGGTGATGGGAGTTGTCGGCACGCGGCCCAGGCGCATCTCTTCGGCCCGTAGGCCCCCGCACCCTCGCCGCTCATTCAAGACCTCCCAATCTTTTTTCGTCATGGTGCATTCGTAACATGGGCCGGCAGGCGGTATGAAAACGCGAACGACCCCTTGAAGTATTTCGGTCGCCCCGTCGACCCAGGGAGTGCCGGTCTTCCAACAACTCCGATTGATGTGTAGCCGGGCCTCTCGATTATCCACACCGGCGATGACAATATCCGCCCAGTTGTAGACTCCCAGGCCCAGTTCATAGACCACATCTCCGTGAAACCAGTGGATGTTTACATCGGGGTATATCTCCCTGACCGCCTCGGCCGCCACCTCGGCCTTGCGACGCCCTCTATCGTTTTGACGATAAAGCACAGAGCGAGAGAGATTCGAATCCTCGATCAAGTCCAGATCGGCCACGAAGATATTACCGACCCCCAGGAGAGCGAGATTTTTCAGTATTTCATTGCCGAGCGCGCCAGCGCCTATGACCAGGATTTTGGCCTCCTTCAGCTTTTCCTGGTCCCACCAGGCGATCCGTCTGAGCCGGTCGAAGCGGTCTTCTCGCTCTATGGATTGGATATGAAGAGTCTCTTTCACAAACGCCCTCAGCCGGCTGTGATCTCGGCATAGATTCGTAGAACGTCTCCATCCCCGACGCCTGCCCCTGCAAGCGTCTGCTCATCGCGAAGCTGTCCGGCAGACGCATGATGAAATTTGTAGACTATCAAGTTACCATCGGGGTGTCTCGACGGAAGGTTCATCAACTCGGCAAGTTTGACCAGTATCCTGTTGACCGGCTCGTCTTCAGGCAATTCCACAAGATCGCGCCTGTTCCCCGTTATGTCCCAGACTTCAATGGTTATCATTTCAAAATCTCCTCCTGAATTGAGCGGGCCCTGAGATTTCAGCCATGCAGATATAATGTGTAAGGCATCAGGTGAAAATTTCGCGTAAAATTCAGAGCACAGCCAATAAAGCCGCCGGACGCTCAAGAGCGAGACCTGTGGAACTCTCCTCTCAGGGTTTCATTTCATCCGGCGCGGAGTATGGAAGCGGGAGTTCCTACATTCCCGTCACACCGTCGAACACCTGTGCGGTTCTAATCTTCAAGACTGCTTTTCCCAATCCTCGTCGGATCAGGAATCATAGCGATGACCTAAGCATGAGAAAGCCCGATCTCCGATAATAAGCATTAAAGAGCCACGGGCTGTAGAAAAGTGCGAATGTAACAACCGATTGGGCATGTGCCAGACCTATGGGAAAGCTTTGGTGATGCAAAGATTGATACCCGGTCGGAGCATATAATATCATAAAAACCGCTCATCGCAACTTTTTTTTTAGCCTGAGCCGAGTGAGGGGAACGAGCTCCGTTCAGTTACCGGGCGCGGTGTTGAAAACCGTGCTGTGGTGGAGGCTTCGGGCGGCGATGAGATTGAAGAAGGTATGCTTTTCTTTCTCTATATGCTTCCGGGTTTACGCTCTCAGGCGCAGGCGAAATCCGGCATTGAAACAAACTTTTCAAGTTTCACTCCTGCCGAAATCGCTTCTTTCCCTGACCGGTCGCAGAGCCTTTGCTAATCGGCCTTGCCGTGCCCGTTGCTTTTCGCAAGGCTCTGAATCCTGAGTCGCTCGTTATAGTCCGAGAGTATCTCCGTCACATAGCTCCTGAGTCGCGTGAGCCTGAGCTTTGTCGAAATCATTTCGAGCAAACGCTGCTTCCGGTCGTTATCTATAGGCAGGGCCGAAGCTATCAACAAAGAGAATGCTTCCGGTTCTTCGGGGAGTTCGGGGCTTATGGCAGGTTCCAATCCGTTGAGGGTCTGGGCCGCAGCAAGGAACTTCTTGCATATATCCATCAATTCTTCGAACAAGGCCGGCATATCCTCATCGGGTTCGAGGTCGTCTGTAAAGATCTCGACCCTGGCAATCAGAAACGGGTCCGTCTGTAGAAAACTCACAACCTTGTACCTGACCACTCCCATAGAGAGGAGGTTCATTTTGCCTTCTTCGAGAGGCAGGACGGTTTCAATCCTGGCCATGCATCCGACGCTTCCTATATCGGGCGGGGTCTCTATTCCGACATCGGCGTCCTTGCGATAGGAGAGTCCGAAGAGCCTCTGGTTTTCGATCGCATAGTTGATCATCGCCTTATAACGCTCCTCGAATACATGCAGCGGCAGAACAGCGCCGGGAAACAGCACCGTCGAGAGCGGAAATATCGGAAGCTCTTCCACCCTTTTGAAGTCGTCAAAACTCATATATCGGATTATATCACTCAACCCTTTTGCATATAAGCAGGACTGTCAAAATAAATAAGGATACGTCTGACCGGGGCAGGCCCATTTAGAGAGCATTATTGACTGACAAGAGGGGCTATGGTACTTTTCGAGAAAGATGGTCACGGGCTTTAACACCGATGTGCAGTATGACGGCCGTACCTATCACGTACAGACGGAGGATAACGGCCATGAAAATCCCTATTTCGAATCGCTCATTTACGTCGGCGGGACCATCATCGCCAAAAAGCGCACCTCTTACAACGAGCAACTGCGCCAGGGCGCGACCGAAGATACTATAGCCTCTTTAATCAAGCGGCAGCATCAAGTAGTCATCGCGGCAATCAAAGCCGGCAGAGTCGAAGACCTCGTTCGCCATTCGGCGAATGAATTGAACTCAGGGATGAAGCCCGTCATCAAGGTCGTTCAGCCTCAAGCACAGCCTCAAAACAACGACGACGCGCCGGAAAAAGAGGTGGCGATTCCCGCCGCGACCGCGAGACCTCCGGCCAGGCCGACCGACCCGCTTCACGCCCACGTAACTCTTTCAGACGTTCCGACCGCTCCGTCGAATGGTCCTGCCGCTCCGCCGGGCGCGGCCCGCACGATCAAGAGTCCGGGCCTGGACCTCAACGAAGTGATATCGGACTATCTCAAACGCAGTTCCGAGCGGGCGAGATTGGACCTGAAAGTGCTGACTCCCAGGGTCTTCACTTCGGGCAAAAGCATATCCTTGAACATACAGGTCTCTTACGCCATGAGGCCCGAGGCCGAGGCCGTAGTCACGGTAAAGGTGATAGGCACAGCCTTCCGCCCGCTGGTCTTCATGGGCCGCGCGGGCAAGGACGGCATCGCAAGTTTCAGTTTCACGCTGCCGGCCTTCACAACGGGCACGGCCGCCATAGTGATAGAGGCCCAGTCGAACAGGGGACGAGGGGAATTGAAACATCTGATTCGAAGAGCCTGACCCGCTTGAGGAAAAGAGTCTTCCCTTTGAGGAAAAGAGTCTTCCCTTTGAGGAAAAGAGTCTTCCCTTTGAGGAAAAGAGTCTTCCCTTTGAGGAAAAGAGTCTT
>JAKEHD010000684.1 GCA_022615215.1 Blastocatellia bacterium | reverse complement strand
GACCTGCAAAGCGAGCCTGCGCGTAGCGCTTAGTTCAACATTGGTTGCAGTCGAGTTGCTGTGAGCGCAGCAACCGTCTGCTCTCTGAGACTTGTCGTTGGAGCGCCCTTATTAAGAAAGTTAAGGAGATTCTTATGACAACAGCAACCAGTTGTACAGAACGTATCGCTACAATAATAAAACAACGACAACCACAATCCAGGAAAGTGGAAAACGTACAGGAACACCTTCGAGCACTTTCCAATGCCCTTGACGCTCTTGCTTTCCAGCGAGATATACTAATTGGTGAATTAGATGAGCCGCAAGTCATTGGCCGATTGAAAGACATCGATCTATCTATTGTTCAACGCAAAATTGCTGCTGAACTTGATTTGTTGGAAAGGCTAAAACGGCGGTTTTCGCGCGACTCGCTCAATATCGGTGTTGTGGGTCGCGCCAGGCAAGGGAAAAGCAAGCTTCTACAGAGCTTGACTGGCCTTACTCACAAAGAAATACCGGATGGAGACCGTCAGCACTGTACCGGGGTTCGCAGTTTTATTTACCATAATCCCAATGTTCCAGCGTACGGAGATATATGGTTTTACTCTGAAAGAGCGTTTATCGAGGAAGTTATAAGGCTCTATTATAGCCAACTCAACTTGGGTGTAGCCCCTAATAGTATTGACGTGTTTATTTCAAAACCGCTACCACCGCTTCCTGATGAGTTTCGCGGACAGGCAACGCCAAGCGCCAAATATGAACACTTGCGCAGGTATAAAGACCATGTTGATAAATATAAGCCCCTTTTTCAAGCACAGTCTCCACATAGGATTGCAACAGATCGAATTCGCGAGTATGTAGCTCAAGACACCGAAGATGGTCAACGCATTTACTTTAATTATCTCGCCGTCCAAGATGTCAAAATTGTATGCAGGTTTCCGTTTAAAGATGTTGGGCAAATCGCCTTGATAGATATGCCAGGCATCGGAGATACCGGGATTGGTGATCCAGAGCGGTTGGTAAAAACGCTTGGCGAGGATGTAGATATTATCCTTTTTGTGCGGATGCCCAAGTCCATCGGAGATTACTGGGCAGATTATGATGTGCAACTCTATGATCTGGCGGTCACCGCACTGACAGAATTGCCACTTGAGCGTTGGTCGTTTATGGTTCTCAACCGAACAAGCAGCACATCAAATAATGGCGATAATGCTAAAAATTGCGCTGATCTCAAGGAGACAATGTCCGAAAAACATATCAAGGTTATTGACTGCATAACGGCTGATTGTTCTGATGCTAACGATGTGAGAACGAAAATTCTTGATAGGATACTGAGTTACCTTACCGCGAACATTACTGAACTAGACAACCAGTACGCGCTATCGTGCCAAGATCGTCTTTATAGCCTTCACAATGAGATTGCCACCGAACTGGAAAAAGCCCGACTGGCTTTGGGTAGAGTTGCGCCATCAAGCGGGGAGTTTCCTCTTTTCGAAAAGTTATTCAAACGCTTTTGGACTGATCTCACGAATGAGTTGATGTTACTTTTAAAAGAGATTCGCGCCAATAGGGAAGAGAAAGATCCTATTCTTGAGGAACACATTGCAAAAGCCATAAGAGCTTGCGAAGAAGATTCCGGGATTCCCTCAATTGATGAAATAGAGACACTACGCAATAGAGTAGGGGCATACGGAACATCCTACAACATTTTTCTGGATAAGCTACGTACACGGTTGACTCAACACTTTTTGCCCTTAGATGATGCTTTGCGGCTCTCAATGAATGAGACTAAAGCCAGGGTCTCGAATGTCATTATCAAATCTGGTCACTTAGGGGGACTGGTCAACTCCCAAGGCCCGCAATTTCTTAAAGATATGGCTGCACTAATACCAGAAGATTACATCAGCATTAAGAATGCCTTTTGTACACTTGCTGAATTTGAACTTTCTTATAGAGGGTTTCTTCACTATCGCATCCGTTTATATTTAGATACCCTGACACCAGATCAAACCGCGTTAGTGTTATCCTCTTCCCCGACCGCACAGGATGTTTCTGATTACCTCCGGTCTCTCTACGAAGAAACTGTTTGGAAGGTTAGTAACGCACTTGCTAAATGGATAACAGACCCTAATCAGGTTGCTTTCGCGATAACGGAAGAATTTATCGACCAAATATTGAGGGCAGAGTCTGTAGAGGGGGAGTGGCGCAATCTCTGCTATGAGATGCGCGCAGATATTTGGCCTTCGGATTTTCAGAAACTGGGAGAAAAATCCCGCCTTCGCCGTGAGTGGGAAGATAGTATTGACATTGCCGTGCAATCAAATCGCAAAGAAGGCTTTCAAATTTCCGATGACTAAAAGTAAGATAAGGAGGATTTTGGGCTAATGTACAGTCAAGATGTGGCTATGTTGGGACCTCAGCGAGTTGGGAAAACCAGTTTACTTGCGACTATGTGGGGACAGTTTGACACCATTGTCGGTGGAATCAACCTTGCCCTGATTCCAGATGCAATTAGTAATGCCAGGCTTACAACTCGTATAAGAGAATTACGAGAGGTATTCAGTCAACATGAGATAAACCATAAATATGGAATTATGGGCAGTGAATCAGACTCCTATTACACGTTTGAGCTAGGGAGAAAAGGGAAAAATCCCTCAATGGAAGTGAAATTTGCGGATTATCCGGGTGGATGGATAAAGAATAACCCTGATTTTGTGAATGATAAAATTAGAAACAGTACGGCCGTGATAATTGCAATAGATGCCCCTGCTCTTATGGAAGATAATGGGAAGAATTATCTTTTTAATGACAGGATAAATGAACCAATGCAAATTACTCATATTTTCAAAAAAGAATATCGAGAGCTAAGGGGGCCGCGTTTAGTCATATTTGCGCCGGTCAAATGCGAAGCCTACTTGCAAACCCGAGAATCAGCTAGAGAACTCAAAGATAAAGTTAAAGATACGTATGGCAATCTGATTGATCATTTCCAGCATTTGGATGACAACATAGTAGCTGTTATCACACCGGTGCAAACGCTTGGAGGGTTCCGATTCAGTCGAGTTAAAATTGAGAACAATGACCCTATGTTTTACTTCCGCAAGATTTCCGGGGATGCTAAGTATAGCCCCCAAGATAGCGAACAACCGCTTAGATACTTGCTACGATTTATGTTAAGGTTGCACTACCATGATCGTAATGCTGGATGGCCTTGGTTTATCAATATTTTTCGAACCCTCTTCGGCGCAGATGAGCATTTGAAGGAAGCTGTGTCTGAGTTTGCTAAAGGATGTAAAATGACAAATGAATTCGAGGTCATTATGGGGCATCGTTGGCTGGAAATATGATGCCAGCCGGGTTACTCTCTCGAAAAGCAACGGACTTTATGAAAGGAAGGCGAATATGCAAGTTTATGTAAGGAGCCGCGGGCGTGGACCAGACCGGAAAGAAAGCAAAGAAACACAAGATTATTTCTATTGGCTCGAATGTGAAACAAACGAGAAAACCTCTCCGCTTGAATTTTGGGCAATGAAGGAATATGCGCGTTTGATTGAGCCAGAGGAATTCGGACTTCTAATAGCTAGGCGAGATAGCAAACTGGTTCTAATCGTGGCGAGACTGATTTCAACAGATAGGATAGATTTTCAGCAAACCCCCGTTTTTAACTCTTTAGTATGTATTAGCGATGATCCTGAAGATGAGCGATGTCTGCGAGGAATAGCAGTTGCCGCACTTGATGAGAACGGCGGGTGCTTAAGAGATATTGTTGACCAGGCCATCACCTTTGATGCCGACTCTCCCATCGGGTGGCGAGTTTCCAAAGACCTTGTTGATAAACTAAAGGAGTTTGATGCCTTGGGCAGCTCCCCGCCTAAAGAGGAGAATCTGACAGGAGAGAACAACCGCATTCTTCGGGAGGGCTTAAAGAAGGATTTGAATGAATGCGCTCTGCCTACCCGCTCTGGAATATTGGTTGTGGTTACAAAGTTCATCAGCATTGGCGATTTTGTAACGGCAGAAGTTTGGCGCTCTCTTTCGGCAGGGGTGTCAAGCAATGATTGGTTGCCTCTGAAAAACTTTAATACCGAAAAAAAAAAGAAAAGAGGTACAGGGTGTCTCCTGATTCCTATTGTGATAGTGGGGGGAATAATAACGTTGGGGCTGTTTTAAAGGCCGGTTCTAGGGTAGTGATCAGACTTTTAAACGAAGCAGAAGCAGTATTAGATTGGATAAGTGATAAGGTGGATGAGGCTCCAAAATCTACTCAAGAACGCACAAAAAGCGATAAGGAAAAATAAGATACGGTATCCTAATAGAAGAGTAAAGATGTGGTATGGAAACGAAGAAAGGGAAAATTCTAACGTGTCACTGGAGCGGACTTCGCCACGCTCGCCGCTCAATTCTGCGTTCAGCCGCTCGCCGGTAGATCGCTTAGGCGTAAAGTGAATCGCTGTGGGCGCGTCTGTGGTGGACATGCGTGTATCAATTACGGTGCGCCTCCGCTCGAAGCACTGGCGGCGGCGTAACCGGTACATCGACATGGCGGCCGATAACAGGTTCGTTGGGTGACCCTCTTGAGCCTGGCCTCTCCTATTGACAAGGGCCGTCTTACTGTAACAGCATCAAGGCCTGAAGCAACACAAATCGCTTTCGAGGTCGAAGATGGAAGTATCAACACCACGCTATAGCCGCGATGAGTTCGCCCGGCGCGGCGACGCGATCTACGAACGCCTCATCCGTCCTTACGTGACACAGAGCGACGAAGGGAAGTTCGCCGTCATTGACATCGAGACGGGTGATTATGAGATCGATGCGGATGAGGTGGCGGCCCACGACCGCCTTGTCTCGCGTAACCCGGAGGCACAAGTATGGGTCACCCAGGTCGGTTCGCGCTACGCTCGTCGCTTTGGCTCTCGCTCCCAGCGGTAACAGCATGATCGTCGGCGGCGTCAACAACTTCCGCGAAGCGGTCATTCGCCTGAGTGTGCGCGGGCCGCTTGACGCAAGCAAGCGCGGAAGGTAGCATCACCAACTGAAAGGAGATGGCGATGACTCTCAATGTTGGCAGACATATCTGGGTTCCTTGTGAAGTCAAACCCGGTCCCTTCCCGGATGAACGCATGGTGCGAGTTCAGTCAAAACTCGGTGATTGGGTCGGGTTTGTTCCTGCCACTTCCTTGAAAGAGCCTGTCCTCACAGGAGAAACGTTGATCAGTGCTCTTATAATCGATGTGCGCGACGGCAGGTTCTCAGCAAGAATACCCGGTGAATCAGTCACCAAAACATTGTACGAGGGCGTAGTTGATTGATACTCTCCAGGCCAGACATACTTCGATACATAGCAGAAGGCAAGTTGAAAATCGAACCTGCCGTGTCGGAAGATCGTGTCGCTCAGGTATCTATCGATCTGCGTCTCGGTAGAAAGTTCACCGTATTTAAAGAGCCGCCGAACTACCTTCCCGCCATTCGAATCGATCCGTCCCTGTGGACCTCTTATGATCTCTGGCAGCACTACGAGCAGGACGAATTTCGCTTGAATCCCGGTCAGTTCGTATTAGCCCAAACTCTTGAGCGTATTTGCATACCGCCTGATCTCGCCGGATTGGTTGAGGGGCGAAGCAGTTGGGCGCGAGTCGGTGTTACTATTCATGTCACGGCTCCTAAAATCGATCCCGGTTTTGATGCCCCTATCACGCTTGAGATGGCAAATTTCGGTCGTGTTCCTGTTGACCTTCGCGCGGAGATCGACCAGCCTGCTCAGTTGATACTTATACGGATAAGCACTCCTCTTGGCGAAAGTGAACTCTACGGCGCAGGGACTCAGGATACTTTTCAGGGGCAAACAGATCCAATACCGCATAAACCGAAAGAATAGAAACATGGGTGCTTAAAACGCCCGCTAACAAATGGTCATTCATCAATCATAAATGTTTTCGCGGCGCATGTCTTCATCGCGCAGGCTGGCATCATTACGTTGGAAGAATGAAGGATGAAAGCCCTTCTCTTCTTTTTCATCCTTCATCCTTCATCCCTCATCCTTTCCTATGCCCGCCCCGTGCCGTAGCATTTGCGGTCGGGCGATGAACAGTTTCCCGGCTCCGCCAGTCCCCCGTCAGGGCCTATGCAGGTCTGCGTGAAGACGCACCAGAAGAGGCCGTCGTTCGTCGGCGGAACATAGGGGTCCGGTTCCGCTGAAATGAACATGCCCTTCCAGCATAAACAGTTGCAGAGGTCGGGCCGGTCAGTGCTGAATCGTTCGGCTTCTGTAATCATCCTCTACCTCCTCGGGCGGCCATCAAGATCGCCCTCTTGACCGCGACTCGCGCGAGTTGAATCTTGTAGCCGTTGCGACTGAGACTATTCGCTCCATTCAAAGCGAGTTCGCCAGCCTTCTGCGCCACTTCTTCCGTCACAGCCTTTTCAGCGAGAACCTGTTCGGCCTCCGCAGCGCGCCAGGGCCTGGGGGCCACGTGCCCCATCACTATGCGCGCGACTCGGACCCGGTCGCCGCTCATCGAAAGCGCAACCGACGCTGTGGCGAGCGGCCAGTCGAGCGCCTCTCTCTGGCGCACTTCATAAGTCGCGCTCTTCACCCCGAGGGCTGTGGGCACGATGATCTCTGTGACTATCTCGTTCGGCTTCAGTGCCGTTTCGCGGTCATCGGCCGTCAGAGGCGTCGTGAAGAACTGGTCGAGCCACATCTCGCGCACCCCATCGGGACCGAACAAACGCACTTTGGCCCCTAGAGCTATGAGCGCGGGCGCAAGGCTCGAAGCGTGTACGAAGTAAGCCGGTCCCGCATTGCCAAGTATCGCGTGATAGCGATTGTCGCCCGACGGCACGAGCGGCTCGCCCTGCTCATCGGTTGCAAGCAATCCGTAGCCCGCGCGGTAGTACCAGCAACGCGGGCGCTGGCAAAGCTCTCCTCCGATGGTGCCGAGGCTTCTTATCTGAGGGCTTGTGATGCCTTCGGCCGCTTGCGTGATCGCAGGGTATGCGCGAGAGACTGCGCGATTGTCGAGAAGTTCCTGAATCGTAGCAAGCGCCCCGATTCTAAGACCGCCCCCGCCAGCGGAGATGCCGCGCAGTTCTCTTATCTCTTTTATGTTCACGAGCCGTTTGGGAGCTACACAACCGTCTTTCATCAAAGAGAGAAGGTCGGTCCCTCCGGCCAGCACTTCCGCCTCATCCCAACTGTTGCCCAGGAGAGAGACGGCTTGCTCTTTCGTGGTAGGACTCGCGTATTCAAATGCCCGCATCGTTACCTCCATTTTTGGAACTCCCTCCCTCACGGTCGGGGTACTGAAGGGCCGCAAGCACGCGGTCGGGCGTGAGCGGCAAACTCGGCACGCGCACTCCTACGGCGTTCGCCACGGCATTAGATATTGCCGCCCCCGGAGAGATCACAGGCGGCTCGCCAAGCCCTATGACTCCTCGCTCGTCATACGCCTTGCCCGTCATCATGTGGACCACGAGTTCGCCTATGTCGCCGAGGCCGGCGAGCTTGTAGAACTCCATGTTCGGATTTAGCATGCGGCCCGTGCGCGCATCCATGATGCGCTCTTCATAGAGCGCATAGCAGACGCCCATAATCAGCGCGCCGTAGACCTGGCTCTCGGCGGTCTTGAGATCGATTATCAGCCCGCAATCCTGCACGGCCACCACCTTGTTGACACGGACGATGCCGGTCTCAACGTCTACGGAAACATCGGCCATCTGCACTCCGCCCACGCCGCTGCTGTTGAGCGTGCCGGGTCCGGGGTTTCTGCCCCTGGTCGTGATCGCCGTGCCGCCAATCTTCATGCAGGCTTCCTTCCACGACAGGCCGCGTCGCGGGTCGCTCTTGACACGTATGCGCCCCGCTACGGCTTCAAGGTCAGCGGGCTGAACATTGAGCGAAGGAGCGACCTTTTCAAAGAGTTGTTCGAGAGCATCCAGAGTGCCTCGCCTCGTCGATGCGCTCACGCCCCCGATAGTGGTGCTGCCGCCCGATGCGCCGGAGGTCGGGAACTGGTTATCGCCTATCATAAGCTTGATGGCTTCGAGCGGAAGGCCGAAGGTCTCGGCCGCGACCATCATAATGGCTGTGCGGGTGCCTGTGCCGAGATCCTGCGTGCCCATCTTCACCTCTACCGAGCCGTCGGGGTGGATTATCACATCGCAATTGCTGCCATGCCCGCCGCCGCCCCAGGTGTGAAGCGAAAGGCCGAGACCGCGTTTCACCGGTCCCGCAGTCTTCGCGCCGCGCTGGTGCCAGTTCTTTTTCCATTCCATCAGGTCGGCCGCTATCGCAAACTCTTCGCGGTAGACCTCGGCGAATCGGCCCGCCAGTTCGATGTTCTTCAAGAAGAAATCGAGCGGGTCCATCTCCAGTCGCGCCGCCGTGTCTTCGAGCGCGGACATTGTTACCAGGCAGCCCTGCGGATGATTGGGCGCGCGCCAGGCGCGTGCGCTGCCTGTGTTGGTCGCTATCCCTGTGTGCTGTGTGTGCTTGTTCGGCACGCTGAAGACGTAGGGCAGAGGGGGAGAGCCTCCTCCGCCTGACCCGCCCGTGTTCCATGACTCGGATTGCCAGGCGATTATCTCGCCGTCCCGTTTAGCTCCTACCTTGACGCGAGCGTAAGCCGACGGCCGAATCCCGGCCACCATCAATTCGGCATCACGTTCCAGCATGATCTTGACAGGCTTGCCGCCCGCCATCTTCGAGAGTTGCGCGGCTGTAACGTCCCAGCGGTCTACCTGGAATTTGCTGCCGAAGCCTCCGCCTATGTGGTCCTGCTTGACGCGAACATTCGCCGCCGGTATTCCGAGCGGCCTGCCTATCTGATTGGCCACGTTGGAGACGGCCTGAGTCGATATGTGGACCAGAAGATTCTGATCGCCTTCCCATTCCGAAATAGAGCCGTGCGATTCCAGGCAGCAGTGAGTGATGACGGGCAATCCGTAAAACCCCTCGACTATGACCTCGGCCTCGCCGAATGCCTTTTCGGGTTCCCCTGCGGTCTGTTCGGCGGCGGGCTTGGCGTTGTCGCCCGCGGCACTGAGGTCTTCCTCTACGACCAGGTGAGGGAGTTTTTCATAAGTGACCTTGATCGCGCGTATGGCGTCTTCGGCGGTCGGCTCGTCTACGGCGGCCACAGCGACTATTTCATCGCCCGCCCATTTAATCTCGGTGCCCGGTTCCTGAATGACCTTTACGGCCTTCACGCCGGGCATCTTTTCGGCGGCGCTCGTGTCTATGCTCACGATCTTAGCGTGAGCGTGAGGCGAGCGAAGCACCTTGCCGTAGAGCATGTCGGGCCGTTTGATGTCGTAAGTGTATTTCGCCTTGCCGGACACTTTCGCGGGACCGTCGACGCGCGAAATGCGCTTGCCGATGAGCGAACGTTTTTCAGGTTCGGGCCATTTATATTCAGCCATTTCACCGACCTCCTTTCGAGGTACTTTGATTACCCCCTCCCTTACGGTTGGGGTACTGATTTGCGGCCTGAGCGACCGCCGCGCGAACGCCCACATAAGTGCCGCAGCGGCAGAGGTTGCCGCCAAGCCCTTTTTGTATCTCTTCGGGCGTGGGGTTGGGGTTCTTGTCGAGGAAAACCTTGCAGGCGACGACGAACCCCGGAGTGCAGAAGCCGCATTGCTGTGCGTCGTTATCGATGAAAGCCTGCTGGACGGGGTGCAGCCGGTCGCCCCGCAAGAGGCCCTCTGCGGTCGTGATCTGTTTGCCCTGCGCTTCGAGGGCCAGGACCGAACATGAATAAACGGGCTTGCCGTCCATAATCACCGTGCAAGCGCCGCAGGTGGCGCGGTCGCACACGCGCTTGGCTCCTGTAAGGTCGAGTTCGTGCCTGAGAGCTTCGAGCAGCGTGACGCGCGGCTCGACTTCCGCCGTGTGCTTTGCGCCGTTTACAGTGAGCGCGATGGGAACCTTTCCCGGCCCGTAGACCTCGACCTCCGCTCCGGCCACTTTGATGGTCCGGTGGCCGAGCACTACGGGGACCGACAGAGAGATGCCCGACACTTTCAAGAAAGTGCGTCGAGAAAGGCCCGAACCTTTCTCTTTCATTTTTTCATCCCTTTGCATCCGATGCCTCCAATTTCCAAACTGCCCGCCCCTCTATGGCTCAGGGACGGGTGTTTCTCTGAATTCCGTTTCTTCGCGGCAACACATACATAGCCCTGGCTCGTATGTGATGATGTTGCAGACTTCGCAAAAATAGTAGAGATCGTAGAGCTTTCCCTCTTTGACGGATTGAATCTTTATTATCTCCAGACGGTCCTGCGAACGAGTGACCGCCGTTATTTGAAGCTCGCGCGCGCGAACCCTCGCGTCCGTGAAAATAGCGGTAGCCGTGTCTTCCGTCAAAAATCTGTAGAGCTTTCCATCATTGCTTTTCAACCCGAACGCACTCGGCAAGTCAGGACAATCCCCCGTGAGAGGTTTGCCCTGTTCGTTCAAACACACCACGCGGCCTCGCACGACGACACGGTCTGTCTGCTGGATGGAAACGGCCGGCCGCGCCACAGCCACAGATGAGAGCAGGACTAGAATGGACAATGCTTCGAAGAGCGAAAATCGAAACCGCATCATCGACCGTTTCTTTGAATCCCTCCCGTGCAGTCCATCACGTGAGAGAAGTTTGAAATAGTTTTCAAGCAATGAAAGGACTTCCTCCGGCTGTAGATGTACTGGCGCGAATATCTTTAATTTTACATCGGGTCGGTCAATAACCTTATCACACGCGCATTTTGAGGCGCAACGACCTGAAAGGTTTTGCAGCATTTCTGCTTTGAACCGCCACCACTTGAACAGGGAATCGCCCGTGTGTAATATGTCGGCGCAAAACGATGGCTACGATTTTCAAAAATCACACGTCCGGTCAGGAATGCGCGAAGACCGGTTTTCGAAGGCACAGTGATGAAAGCGATTGCTGCCATTGGCTTCGGTCCTTCGTCTTGCATCACATAGATTTTCAAAGGAGTCAATCCTGTCACATGGGCAACGCCCTGAAATTATGAAAACGGCCGTGCCCGATGTCCGACAATCTGCCAGATTGTCGTCGGCTCCGCTAATCGTGCGACTTGCAGTTCTCGACAAGCTGGCAGCTTGTCGGACTTTTTCCGAGGAGCGTTGAATGATGCTACGCCTGGTTTCGGTCGCTGGCTTCTTTGTGTTTATCGGCATCGCATGGTTGCTGTCGGCGCATCGCCGCGAGGTGCGGTGGAGGACAGTCGCCTGGGGAGTCGGCTTGCAATTTCTGATAGGGCTTTTGATCTTTCGCCTGCCATTTTCACAGCAGGTATTCATAAGGCTCAATGATGCGGTGCTGGCCCTGCTCGGCGCATCCAAAAGCAGCATAGCCTTTCTGTTCGGGCCGCTCGCCGCCGGTCCCGGAGAACCTGGATCCGTGGGCTTCATTCTTCTTTTTCAAGTCCTTCCGGTAGCCATCTTTTTTTCGGCCTTCACATCTGTCCTATATCACCTGCGCGTCTTGCAACTCGTGGTGAAAGGCTTCGCAAAGGTCTTCCATCGCACGATGGCGATCAGCGGGGCCGAGTCCCTGTGCGGCGCTTCGAATATCTTCGTGGGTGTGGAATCGGCTCTCGTGGTTCGGCCTTACATGGAAAAGATGACGCGCTCGGAGTTGCTCACCGTTCTGGGCACGGGGATGGCCACAGTGGCGTCGAGCACGCTTGGGATTTATGTGGCGACTCTCAGCAAACAGTTTCCGCAGATCGCGGGGCATCTGCTTTCGGCTTCGGTCCTCTCGATTCCTGCGGCAGTCATTGTGACAAAGCTCCTGATGCCCGAAACCGAGGAGCCCGAAACTCTGGCCGAGGTTCCGCCTGAGGATCCTTCGACGAGGTCGCGTAACCTGATGAGCGCGATCATTCAGGGCGCGATGGATGGATTGAAACTCGCCGCAGGCATCTCGGCCCTTCTGATAGCCGTGCTGGGGCTGGTCGCGCTGATCGATAAAATTCTCATCTTGCCGAGCGGGTGGTTAGGCATGACTGAACCGCTCTCGCTCGTCCGTATGCTCACGTGGGCCGCTTATCCGCTTGCGGCCTTGCTCGGCATCAGCCCGTCCGACATTCCCGAAGCGGCCCGCTTGCTCGGCGAGCGGGTTATTCTGACCGAAGTGGTCGCTTATCAGGATATGGCCGGGATGATCTCTGCGGGGCAACTGGCCGACCCGCGCACGGTCGTGATTATGAGTTACGCATTGTGCGGATTCGCGCACGTGGCTTCGGTAGCGATATTCGTGGGCGGAACGGCTGCGCTCGTCCCCGGAAGGCGCGACGACCTTGCAAGCCTCGGAATGCGCGCCCTGCTTGCCGCTACACTGGCCACACTCATGACGGGTTGCATAGCCGGAATCTTCAGCACAGGTCAGGAAG
>JAKEHD010000683.1 GCA_022615215.1 Blastocatellia bacterium | reverse complement strand
GCTAATTTCACGGTTTGTCCATTCTCGGCAACGGCTGACCTATCACTACGCGCTAAATGTTGTCAAGACAGGCGCGAAAACTGAGTCCCACTTTTAATCACACCCATTTTCATCTTTCTGTTCATCATGCCATTTTGGGATGATATACAGTTTCTGGAGATCCTCCTATGCTTAACATTCCACCTGCCTTACTGACAGAATTTGAGACCTGTCTGCGGAACCGGAGCGTTCCAAAACCTCAGTATGGCGCTTATATAAAATGACTGCGCTATTATACGGATTTTTGCCGGGAGTATCATTTTCCTCACGCGCAAGCAGAAGAGCGGAGGAGAAGACGCGGGGACGCGGAGAAATGCAACAGTGGTCAGCGGTCATAAAGATTTCTTTCTTACGTGACCACTGACCAAAAAACAGAAGGCAGTCACTGACCACTGACCACTGACCACTGAATATAGATAACCATCAAGGAGCGTTTCGAAAGTCACCTTGCAAAACAATCTGTCCCCTTCCGTTTTGCAGCTCGACGTGACGAATGCCTGTCACGGGCAGGAGTGGCAGCGGGAGCGGCTGGCCCGTCCCGTCGTTTGCAAAGACCGCTCGCGCAAAGTCGAACTGGGCCACGAAATTCACAAGCACTATTCCGTCTACCACAAGGCGATAAGTCTCCCCTGCAAGAAGGCCCTCGGCTTCTACGGCGAATCGCTGGTGGTCGCCTTTGACCGAAACCCTCGCTCGACCGCCGGTCTGTGACAGCGCGTCGGTTGAAATCAGGCGCGCATCTTTTTCGAAGACGCGCGCCGCAGGGTCTGTGCCTCCGCCCGCCGCAGCGAAATCGCCCTGAAGCACTATGCGCGAGAGCGAGTCTCGCAACTCGACACGGCGAATACCCGTAACAGGACTGAGTGAAGGCGGCAGAGGGCGCGCATCCGGCCCGGTTGAAAATCTGAATATGAGGTTGCCGAGATTGGCCGATACTTCCGATCCGATCTCTTCGCCGTTCACAAATAGTTTATAGCCCGCGCGAACGCTCAGGTTGTGAAACTCCGCCGTGAATTCCTGCCCGGCATTGGTGATCGTAAAGCTCGCCTTTCCGCGTGCTGCCCGGTTGGTCGGCCCGGCGGAAAGCTCTATTTGCGAGCGGATATCGGAGGCGGGAACGGCATCCGCAACGACGTTCAAACTCCTGAGCGCGCCGAGAGGATTGATGCGGCCTTTGCCCAGCTTGCCCGCAAAGCCGGGATTCATCTCGTCTATGTTTATGGCCGTCCCTTCCACGACGCTTTTCACGCTCCCGCTCCTCGCATCGACCGAGAGCACGAGCGCGGCTTCGGCCGATGCGAGAGGGGCGGCAAACGAAGTCCCGCTCCAGCTTGCATAAGCGGCCTCGCCCCCGCCCGGATAGGCGCTTATGAGATTCGCTCCGGGGGCCGAGAGATCCACATGCCTGCCGTAATTTGAGAATGCTGCCTTGTGGCTCGATAGATCGATGGCCGCTATCGCCATCACATCGGGCGAACTCGACGGGTATTGCGCGGGCATCTCGCTGTTTTCATTGCCCACAGCCGCGACAAGCACAGCGCCGCGCTCGCTCGCGTAGTTGATGGCGTCTTCGAGCAGAGGCGAAACATCGGGCGAACCGAGGCTTAGATTTATCACATCAGCCCCGTGGTCTGCGGCGTACTTGACGGCGGCGGCTACGGTGAAGGCGTCGCTCATGCCTTCGGGCGGGAAGGCTCGGATGGGAAGTATGCGGCAATCGGGCGCAAGCATCGTAATGAGTCCGGCGATGAATGTGCCGTGCCCTGCGACTGTCGTTTCAGGGTCGGCGGCCTTTTCGGACGGGTCGTTGTCGTTATCGACGAAGTCCCACCCGCGAGCGTCATCAATCAATCCGTCTTCGTCGTTGTCGATCCCATCGCCTTCGAGGTCGGCATTCGGGCGGTCGTCCTGCCACAGACGTCCTGCAAAAACGGGGTGCGAAAAGTCTATCCCCGTGTCGACAACCGCGACGACCGTGCCCGCGCCGCGCGAGCGCAGATTCACTTGATCCAGATTGAGCAAGTCGAAGAGTTCCAGTTGCGAGTCGAAATCGGCAAAGGTCAGTTCCGGTTTGGCAAAACCATCAGGGAAGCCCGCCGTTGATCGCCCAAACAGGCTTGGGCTTGTGACCACAGGATTGAGCGAGGCGCTCAACACGTCAGCGTCTTTACTCAGCTTCTTGCGCCACTTCTTCTGTTTCTTGCCTTTAGGAGTCAACAGCCGGTAAAAGTTCGTTCCGTAAATCCACTGTATGGTGGTGGTGCCATGGCGCGCATTGATGGCTTCGATCGAAGCGCCGGGTTTGATCTCGACTATGACCTCGCCTTTGCGAAACCTCTGAATGCCGGCTGCCGTGAGGGGCACACTCGATTGGGCTTCAGTAGCCCAAGCGTGAGCGCGGGCTTTCTGCGGCAGCATGGCCCCACTCAGACTCAGAACTAAAACGAGACTCACATTTATCAGTTTCATAATCAGTTACCTCGCAATCGAGATCCTAGCCGGGCGTCCGGCTACGGACTCAATCGGGATTTCCCATCAGGACGAACGGTGCCCAGTAGTAAGGATGGCCGTATTCGTCTTTTACCGCGAGCCCGGCGGCACGCACCGCCGCCCTCTTCGTCGCGCCCGCCTTGATGCGCGAGTACATCTCTCGCATAAAATCTGCCGTCGAAGTGTCGTTTGCGGCCCAGAGGCTTGCGACAAGCGAAGGAGTCCCAGCATACAGGAATCCGCGCATAAGGCCGTGAAGCTCGTCGCCAGGAAAGACCATGTTCACTCCCGTATGGCAGGCCGAGAGCGTGACCATCTCGGCGTTGAGTTCGAGGTCGAGCAGGCTGTAAAAATTCAAGGGCGAGTCGGCGAGCTTCAGAAACGAAAACATAGGGTTATCGCGCCGGAAGTAGCCGTGAGAGGCTAAATGAAGAAAGCGCGCTCCGGGGGCAACCGCCATCAAATTGGCGCGCGTGGCCTCATCACCCGTCAAGGTCACGGCGCGAGGAAATATTTTGCCGAGGGAGCGAATCTCGGCTTCGACGCTCGGCGTATCGCGGTGCGCTACGCCGAGGGCGACTATATCAGTGGTCGGTGGTCGGTGGTCGGTGGTCGGTGGTCGGTGGTCGGTCTCCGTGTCCCCGCGTCCCCGCGTCTCCGCGTCTGCTCCCCTGCTCCCCCGCTCCCCTGCTCCCCTGCGTATCTGTTCGTCTCTGGCGCGGCAGAGCTTGAGCACCGTAGCCGATGGCGAGTATGAAATCTCGAACCTGTCGATCAGATAGCCTCGGCGGTCGAGCAGCGCGTGAAAGGGCACGTAATGGAGCGCGCCGTGCGGTATGACTATTAGTGTGTCGCCGTCTATGAGTGATTCGAGCGGCGCAAAGATCGTTTCGCACAGGCGGATCAAATGCTGATTGGCCGCAGACCAGAGTTGTTCGAAGTGGAAGTCGGCGAACCTGTGGCCGTAATTGAATTTTTCAATCTGGAACCTGAGCGCGGCAAGCATTTTTTCTACTTCGCGTTTTGACGCTATGCGGCGCACGACCTTTATCTGGGCTTGCGACGCGATGAAGGCCGAGATTTCGTCGCCGGTGGTGAAGTATTCGATAACCGTCTCGCCGGGCCTGAGCACGCCGCGAAGGTCGGAAGAGGATGCCCCATGCATGCGCTGGAGCTCGGCGAACGCCGAATCGTCGGATTCCATGCGGCGGAAAAGCTGTGCTATTTGCCGCTCGCAACGAATAACTTTATTGCGATAGCGGTCGGCAACGACGGCCCTTCTCTGATCGCCCTTTTCATCTTCGAGGCCGGCGTGCGAGTTGTACCAGTTAAGATCCTCGATCAACTTGATGAACTGTGCGCGGATTTCATCTTCGGGAGACGCCTCGCCTTTTAGACGAGCAGTTGAAGGTTTTTCTCGCAGATAGCGCGCCATCAGGTCTGCAAGCGCGCGCGATTTCGATGATTCTACCAGACGGAACGCTTCTTCCAGGAGCGGTTCGCTGCCTTCGTCGAGACATGTGCTGATAGCATCTTCGTAAACTTCGATTTTGTCGCGCAAAAAGGTTGCTTTGAACTCATCGGCCACGATTCCGCCTCGCAGATGTTCTATAGCTTCGACCGCAAGGCGAAATCTGTTCAACGCTTCGTTATTGCGTTTGCGATCACGTTCTATTACGCCTATCAAGTGATGACACCTGTAAGCAATTGCGGGGGCGAATCGCCCTTCGATAGTTCGCAACGCGACCCTAGCCATCCGCGAAGCCCTTGATCTGTCTCCCGAATCATACGCAGCGCGCGCCATCAATGATCTCGAATATGCCGACCTGATATGGAGTTTCTGTCGAGTGAATACACGCAAAGACGACGATGCCCGGCGCATTGCTTCCACCACGTCCCCACGCCGAATCGCAAGCTCCGACAGATAGGAGTCGATTATGGCAGCAAAAGTCTTGTTTTTACTTCGCGCAAATCTCCGCCGCGCATCTATCATATCGTTTCGGGCCTCTTCGAATCGTCCTAGCCCCATAGCCGCCAGGGCGCGGACTACTAATGCCTGAGCCAATTCGTAAGGCATGCCAAACTCCCCGAAACTCTCTCGCGCAACCGAAGCACTATCGATCGCATCGTCGAATGCATTTAGTGAGAGCAGTGCCTCGGCGATCTCCAGGTCACACCAGGCGACAAGCCGCGGGCTGCCGAGTTCGGCTAACTGTTCCCGCACTCTATAATAACTCTCAAGCGCCGTGTTGTAATTGCCCCGCAGAAACTGTAGATAAGCAATCTTGGATCGCGCCTGTGCTGCCATTAAAGTGTGCTTGGCCCGATCCCATATTGCAGCGGCGCTTTCAAGCAATACGAGCGATTCCTCGGCTTGGTCCATCTCAGTGAAAATGTTCGAACGATTGAGATCGATCAGTGCGCGCATAGTGTCGCTGCCTGCCGTTGATAGAATCTCGCGCGCCCGGTCGTAGTGCTGAAGCGATTTGCCGTAACGATCTAGCCGATAGTATATGGTCCCGACATTGGTCTCTAGCTGCGCAAGTTCGACAGGATCGCCTTTCGAAAGCACGCGCCGGGCCGCGCGCGCCGTCCGCAAAGCATCGTCGTAACGCCCCATCTGTGTGAGCGCGTATACTTGCTGCATCTGGATGAAGGCGGCTTCCGGTCGGAGCCTTGCGGCCTGTAGGGCACTCACAGCCCTTTCGTAAAGCGAGACCGCTTCTTTATAACGGCCCGAATGATGCAGCGCGCGAGCGCGGCTTGCTTCGGCAAAGGCTTTCGATACCGGATCATCGGTCAGCCGGGCCAACTCGTCTATGCGCTCGGCAAGGTCGGCAGCCGATTTCAGGTCGCACTCCACCAGACGGTCGACCTCCGATTTGAGCGCGGCAAACACTTCACGACCGACACGCCCGCCCTGCTCGCCGAGGAAGGCTTCGGCGCTTTCGGCGCTCATCAACTTGTTTGCCAGTTCGGTGCTCACCTTATAGCTTCACGCTCGCTTACGTCTGTGGGGGTAGCTTATCACATCAGCCATCAGCTATCAGCGGTCAGTATGGAAACGGTCTGTGTGTTTCTGTGTGTTCCTGTGGCCGCTTTTTGCAAACCCCGGAGAGGCTGCCCTGTACGGGAACAACAGGCCTTGTTCGTTCCCGTTTGTGTCGCCACGTCTCCCCGTCGCCGCGCCACATCGGCCGGGGCACCCCTCCGGGATTTGTCCCTTGATTTACCTTACAGCCTTGCGTTCCTATCCGCAGAGTAAAATCCTTTCATCGCCGCCGCCTTGTCATTATAGGATGTTCAAAGCGGCTATGGTTATAGTTATCTCGCCTGCCTCTATACGCATTTCATAGAAACCGCCCTCGACTGCCGGAAACGAAAACCCGCCTATTTCATTCGTGATGGTGGAATGAACCGTTTCGTCATCGCGAATGAGCGCAAGTCGAAGCCCGGCCACCGATTCGAAGGCGTACTCGCTCTCTTTGAGTATCTGCCCCGTAAGGTCGAAGCTCGCGTCGGCAGAATGAATACATTTTCTTGCCTGCGCGAGTTGCAAATCGATATGGTAATCGCCCGCGCGATAGAGCAATTGATGATCGTCAGGTTCCATCAAACGCGCGCCTGCCATGGACGGACGGGCCAGACTGTCGAAGATGAGCGATGCGACGAGGCGGCGAATTCTTGCGGGCGCGCTCTCTTGTGGTCGCGCGTTCTCGAAAATTCTGATCGCGCGCTTCAAGACCCAGGGCGGCGGCTCTACAGTGTCGTCGCTCGCGGCTATGGAGATTACCATCTCGTACCAGTCGCGGCCTGTGACGCATTCACTGCAACCCGAATCGAGATGCGCCGCCATCACCTCAGACGATGCGGCATCCAAAAGGCCGTCGAGGTAATCTATCAATCGCTCAAATCCAGGGCAGTCCATTTCGTTTCGCTCCTGATGAAAACCCTCCCTTACGGTCGGGCTACTGATTTCTCCCTCAAACGCCCGATGAGGGAGAGAGCGCCCGCCCGCAGGCGAGCGCCCCCGGCTTCTTATCGCGAAGAGCTATCCGGCGCGCTGGCCGCTATCGTCTTGGCGATCAATCTCTCGCGGCAGAATTCGGCCCTGACCCGCATCCCTGCTCGCAAATCCGATAACCGGGCCGGGCGATCATTGATACTGATTTCGGTATCGGGCGTGACATTCAGGGTCACGGTTTCATTTCCGTCGCGGGCCTCTATGGTCACGGTCTCCGCGTCAAGGTCAACGCCTGTAATCTTGCCACGTATCCTGTGAACGGTGCATTCATCGCCCTCGCGACGGGCTTCGATTCTGATAGCTTCGAGAGACGCTATGTCGTAGAGCGCCCTTGCGGCCATCCCTACTTGCAGGTCTTCGAGGCGCGCAGGCTCGCCGTTGACGGTTATGACGGTCGTCTGCACGACGAACAACTCAACCGCTTCGTCTCCGACGAGCGGCGCTATCGTAACCGCTCCCGCCTGTGTGTCCACCTCTCTGATGTGGCCCGTGACTTCGACAATAGATTCGGCGGCGACTCTCTCGGCGACGAGCGTGTCCGCGTTATAGCTTGCCTTCACGAGATAACCGCGCGCCAGGTCTTCGAGCCTTGCGGGCAGGCCGTTGAGTGTGATGGGAGTGCCGGGCGGCACATTCAAAGTCACTACACGGTCGTTCGACGAAGCTATTGTGAGCGTGCCGAGCACGGCGTTCACGTCGCGGACCACGCCTCGGATTTCGGCGAGCGACTCGGCGAATACGCGCACGGCTTCAAAAGTATTTTCGTTATAGGAAGCCGCCGCGCTGTAGCCGGGCACGAGATCATGAAGTCGGGCGGGTCGGCCGTCTAGCGTTATCTCGGTGCTGTTGGTCACGATGACCGTAACTCTCGGCCCTCCATGAAAAGGCTCTATGGTGAGCTTGCCCGCGTCTGCATCTACTTCGGCGATAATGCCCTCGACTCTTGCGAGGTTGCGATTGGGCGCGCCGCGCGCTTCGAGTTTCGAGGCCACAAGGGTCTCGGTATCGTAAACGGAAGTGACCTTGAATCCTTCTTGCAGGTCGGCTAAAACCGCAGGCTGGCCGTTTAGAGTGATCTCGGTCTGATCATCGGTTGCGAGCGTAAGGCTTGCGTCATCACGCCGCAGGGCTATGGTCACGGCGGCGTCGCTCAGGCTGACTTCGCGTATGACGCCTTTTGCCCTTTTATCGGCAGCGCCGGCCACAGACACAAAGATAGTAAGGGAGGAGGCTATCAAAATTCCTAATGCAAATAGAGATTTACTGAGTTTCATCACGTCTAAGCTCCTTTTCGACTATTCGAAGGTGTTGTGGGCTGCGCAGTCCGGGTAATGGAGGGCCGAGGGGCGGGAAAAATACATGGCCGGGCAAATTTTTTAAATCAAATCTTCCCGTCCAACAGCTTCTTCAGTTTTTCGAGGCAGCGGGCGCGGGTCGGTCCCACAGAGGCTACGGGCATCTTCATTCGGCGGGCCACATCCGTATAGCTCAGGTCGTCTTTGTTATAGAAGAGCAGAGAGATCAATTTCCGGCACCGTTCGGGCAGGGCTGTGACCGCCTCTCGCACTATCTGCTGTTGTTCGAGCATCTCGCGCTCTTCGTCTGCGAGCGGCTCTTGAGAAGGAACCTGATCGAGTTTGTCGAACTGGTCGTCGGGGTCGCGGCGCTCGGCGGGGCTTTCGCGCCTCCACTGTGCGGCCACGCGCCAGCATTCGCGGGTCGTCGTGGTCATAAGCCATGAACTGATCTTTTCGTGATTGCGAAGGGTGGGGAGTTTTTCAAGCAGTGCCAGGCAGACGGATTGAAACACATCCGCCGCGTCTACGGTCGAAAAGCCCATCTTGATCGGGATGGAATAGATAAGGCGCTGGTATCTGAATATCAAGGCTTCCCATGCGGCGGAGTCGCGTTCGAGGCAAGCGGCCACGATCTCGCGGTCGCCGAGTTGCGCAAAATCTTTTGTTGTTTTGGGTCGGGCACTATCGGTCATAGCTTGTTTCCGCGCAAATCAGTGCGGGTCAGAGAGTCAGCAAGAGGGCGCGGAGTCGATGATTCCAGGATAAACATACGCTGGTTCTTGTAGCACACCGTTATAGAGTTGGCAACAGTTTGACTGAAATAAGGCGCGTTTATGATCTCCTGCACGAGCGGACGCGATGCGCGTGTTACTTGTTATGCCTGGCAAAATCGAAGCGGTGCGTGTAATTTATGATTGAGCGGATTCCATAGAGAAGGGCGAGTTGGATTTGATCGTAAGAATAGTTTTAAACGTGCTTGGGACGGTATTCGTGCTGATCGGCATATTAGGAATCATCCTGCCGCTGCTGCCTGCGACGCCCTTCTTCCTTCTCGCCTCTGCCTGTTACGTGAGGGGATCGAAAAGGCTCTACGGATGGTTGATGAACAACAACCACATAGGCCCTTACATAAAGAATTTCAAGGAGCACCGCGCCATGCCCCTGAGAGCGAAGATCGTCACGATAGCGATCCTCTGGGTCTCGCTGATTATTTCGATCTATAGAATAGAGATCGTCATCCTTCAACCTGTGCTGATTATAGTCGGCATAGGCGTCACTATATTGATTCTCAGGATCAGGACGCTGAAGTTGAGTCAATGAGGCTTGCAAGGAAGCATCATGGTCAGGGAGCTTCGCTTTATGTTCGAGCCAAAGAAAGATCACCCCAAATGGCTTCTAACTCTCTATCCATACCTCTTTTTTCTGCGTTACGACCGGGAGACGCTGTTGAAAGTTCTCACCGGTCGTCTTCGTTTTCACTGGCATTACGGTTGGGAATCAGAGCAGGAACAAAACGATTCCATAGATCATCCGGATTTCAAATACATCCCCGGAAGCTTCATAATGCATGAAAGTTCGCGCAGCATAAACACCGGTCCCCAGCATTCCATTTAATAGCAGAGGCCGCACCCGCTTGCACGAATACGGCCTCGCGCCCTGTCCCCGAAGCGACAGGGGGGATATATTGGAAGCCTTATATACTGCGCGCGGGATAAAATGAAAGTTTTTCCGCAAGTGCAGAATCATATTTGGAGTGCGCCGCAATCGGCGGCGCTTTGGCTTCGATAGTGAAGCTCT
>JAKEHD010000682.1 GCA_022615215.1 Blastocatellia bacterium | reverse complement strand
GGAGATTTGATAATGAAGCGCAGGCTTCACACTATCAATTAAAAGGGGAGGGGATCAAAATGCAAGCAGAATCGGGCTGTTTTCAACTAGCACAAGTCGTTATTCATATAAGTTTCGGTTCAGTGGATGGAAATCCTAATTCGATCTCTCTGGCTCAATACCGTTTGTCATCCATAGACGCGTTGAAGGAGAAACTCGCTCAGTTTCCTCCGGGCACCGTGTTTATATGGGGCCAATACAACCCTGTTGGCAAGGAGGCGGAGCGAGTATTTGAGGATATCGAGTCCTTCCTCGAAAAGCACAACCTGAAGATTCAAAAAGAAAAAAAGCAATAACTCCATTTTGCCGTTTGCTATTGAGAGGTCTTCGCTTCGATCTCTTCGATGGTCTTCGCCAGGGCCGAGGCTATGGGTTCGAGTAGCTGCGGCCCAGTTGTATCGGGATTATCGGCGGGCGTGTGATGAAAGCGATGGCCCGCCGCTATGGCTACGCTTCGGTAACCGGCTTTCTTGATAGCTTCCATCTCGCCCACCGCGCGATTGGTGATAGGTGTAAGCCCCGGCTGGCCCGCGAACTTTTCGGCAAGCAATGGTTCGAGGTTCGGGCTGCACATAAGGTAGCGGTTCGAATCGACCCGCGAGAGACGGCGCATTCCCTTAGAGGTCTCTTCCCATTCAAAGGTCGCTATCCCCGCTCCGAGGTGTAGCCAGACCAAAGTTTTATCGGGGCGCGGGGCCAGTTTTTCATGAAAGCTGTGTATCCCCAGGTTGCCGAGTTCGTGGCCCGAAGTGGAGACGAACATGAAACTCGTGTCGGAGTTTCGCTTTGCGGCCCATCGCGCAAGACCTAGAAAGAGAGCTATCCCTGGCCCCCGCTCGCCCGCGCATCGGAACCATCCGCTCTGAGGAGTCGAGACGACTATCAAATCTTTGCCGCGTTGCAGTCGGCCTATCACGTTCAATGCTCTTGCATCGGGGTCTTCCCGTCCATCTATCAACAGAGACGCTTCGGCCCCGGTGACGGCCGCCTCTGAAAGCTCAGGCCAGTTTCGCCCCGCTACGAGCGCCACAGGCAGCGGCCAGGGTTGAATGCTCGGAGAAGTGTTCATCGCTATGATCTCGCCCGTCGGCCCTTCCGTCACAGCGATGACCGCAGAGGCCCCTGCCCGCGCGGCATCGCCTATGATCTTCACATGCTCAGGGAGCACAGAGGCGCGACGGTCGAAAGGGAATTTAATCAGGGCTATGCGGCCTTCGAGCGATTGCGAGCGGGCGCGCGGGCCGAATGCCGCAAGGCGCGCGCTGACGGGAGTCGGTCCCGTGCCGCGCGCGGGCCATAGAGGGAAAGCCCTCATTTTTTGACCGGCCACAGTCAGGCCGGATCTGCTGAGAAAGAACTGTTCGAGCGAGAAGGGCTGAAGCTGCGTTCTGAGACCGGCAGCCCTGAGTTGGGCGGCCAGCCAGTCGGAGGTCCGCTCGTCTACCTGAGTGGCTGTGCGATGCTCGCCGAGGTTGTAATAAGCGATCACGTCTTTATAAAGATCGTTGCCCGAAAGAGGGCCTGTGACGGCGGGTCTTGCGGGGCGAGACCTTCTCGTTGAGCGCGACCTTCTTTTTGAACGAGAGCGCCTCTGGCTCGGCGCGCACAAAACGTCGAAGGCGCTCCCGCTCAAGAGGGCGAGGCCGAGGAGAGCGCCCGCTCCTCGCAGGACTTCGCGCCGCGCCGCCGTGTCATTCGTCTTCGCCTCTGTTTTTTTATCCGGTTTCATTGAATATGCCGACAATAGATATATTCCTTTTCCGGGGAGAGCCATATTTATAACGGCCAGCCCGACTTCATATCAAGAGCATTAGGGAGAGAAGCGGTCTCCGGATGCGTCGTCAGGCGAGCGGCGATTGAATTTATCATCGGAAAATATCAGGTAAGAAAAACGAGTTCAGGAATAAAACCGGATAGGATGCCGGGCGGCTTGATTAGGCGATTTGAAAGGAGTAATATCGGGCTGTCATCAAGCCAGTTCATAAGGTTTGGAGTTCTCTCAAACCGGATTTTTATTGATAATAAGCGAGCCAGGCAGAAAGTAGCAGGTAGCGAAATCTTACTCGACAGCTTGTCCGCGTGAGTGTAGCAAGCAGTATCGCCCCTGACACGAAATGGGCTGAGGCAGCCTGTTTCAAGAAGCTGACCTGTATAGATCAGGTGAGTGCCGGTTCTATACTTTTCTTTGGAGGAATGACCATGCTGGAAATCCTGCTTTTGATATTTTTGACAAGAAAAATCGGAGAGATTTGTCAGGAGAAAGGGCACAAAGCCGGCGGCTATAAAGCCTTGACCGTGGTTCTATGGTTTGGCGGAGAAATAGTCGGCGCAATCGTCGGTGCCCTGGCCACTTCGGGCGAAGGGGGTGTGATGATATACATACTTGCCTTGATAGGCGCAGCCGTTGGGGCGGGCATTTCATTTGCGATCGTCAACAACCTTTCGCCTGTCAGCACTGCGCAATGACTCCTCAGCTTCACACTCGCCCGAAATGAATATGGAGCAAGGGGCGAAAGCGGCGGCTGGTTCTATTCTCTCGATGCGGTTGCTTGACACTGTTTGCGAGCGCCACCTAAAATTACCTCTCTGATAACTCGCAAAAGGAGCGCGCTCGTGCAAAGCACAGACGAAGCGACCGGCAGTGTCGCATCTCAGTATACCGATCATGCTTATCCGTTAGACGATCTGAAACCTTACCCCATGCCCATAAGAGTTGTGGCCGTCGTGGTCGCATGGCTTGTGCCCGGTGGGGGCCACCTTGTGCTAGGCCGATTCGGACGCGCGGCCTTGTTCTTCGCGCTTCTGGCGGGGGCGTTCGTCTTCGGTTTGATTTTGAACGGGCGCTTGTTCTGGCCTGTGGCCGACACGGAGGCCGCGCTTGGTTTCGATCTGGTAACAGTCTTGTGGTCTTTCGCTCAGATAGGGGCGGGACTCTGTTACATAGTGTCGTACCTGCTCGGCATCGGAACGGAGTTCCAGGCGCAGGCGGCCACTTTCGATTATGGAAACACATTTATGATCCTAGCGGGGCTGCTGAATTATCTTGTGATACATGATGCGTTCGACATTGCGGCGGGGAGGAAACATTGATGCATGTGTTGATGATGGCGCTTTACGCCGCCATAGCCGCAACCGTACTGGCCGCAGTAGAGCCGGGGGCCGAGACCACGCGCGAGCGCGTTATTCACGGCCTGAAGACATTCGGCTATTTCCTGGGCATCGGCCTGCTCCTGTCATGGATACTCTACCCTGTGCCCTGGTAATCGGCTCATCTGACTTGAGGGTTTTTGGGCCTATCGGACGAGATGCAAGCCGCTCTCGCGCACGGATTTTTGACCACTGATTACACATAAAGATTTCTTTCTTCGATTTCACAGTGGAAGGCGCAAGAAGAAAGAAATCTTTAAGAAAGAAATCTTTATGCCTTCTACAGAACCAATCAGCCGGATTTCTGTAGAAGACCTTGCGCCTTCCACTGACTCACACCTGATGCGATCTGTTTTTCTCTATCCGTGCCATCTCTGTCATCTGTGGTTATACGTTTGCAACGAAGGTTGTTGACAGCAAGTCCCTTTGACCTTAAAGTGTGCCCACTCCGTGCAGAAAGGATTGACAGTTGAAATGAATGGGCTAGAAGTTATAGACCTACAGCCAACCAGTTTCGTAACAAGGCTGCTGGGTCGTACACCAAAAGAAAATGCCTTCTTGGAAATTCACAACGTTGTAGCAACACTGCCAATCTATCATATATCTGAAGCTGCTATTACGGCTTGCCTATCTCGCTATGGCACGACTCATCAGGAAGGGAAGCCAAGATTATTAAATATCTATTCACAGGTGTTGGATCACTTCATTAAGGATCTCTCGATTTCAGATGATGAAATCGAGCAATTGGGACATCTTGCAAATATCTTCAAACTAACTCCCAACGAGATTGCACAAATACATACTGAAATTGTATATCCTCATTATGAAAGAGCGGTTCAACGAGCTTTAGAAGATAGGGATCTATCAGATGAAGAGAACACGGCATTAGATAATCTATGTGTTAAACTTCGGATTCCAGAAGCAGCGGCCAATGAGATTTACAAGAAGCATGCAGTACCAATTTATAATCAAGCTATGAGCAACGCTCTTGCTGACAAAATGCTATCGCCGCAGGAAGAAGCGGACTTGGAGAGAATAGCAAAATCACTGAAGATAAACATAAGATTCAATGAGAAATCAGAGGCTGTTCTACAGAGTGCCCGTCGGCTATGGTGTATAGCGCAAGGAGAACTTCCGACTCTAAGAGTGCCTATCAATTTACAATTCAACGAACGCTGTTCGGCTTATGTCGAAGCGTTGCATTACGAGCCTGGGAGATTGACACGAGGAATTGGTTACAGCGGGTTTTCTACGTCATATAGCGCGTTTGGTATACGGTTCCGTTCAGGCATCATGAATACACAGCGCCTCAGCAGCGAGACAATGCTCCTTCGGGGTGCCGGAACTTTGTATCTCACTAACAGGCGCTTCCTGTTCAATGGCACTTCAAAATCAACTTCCATTTATCTTGGCAAAATCATCGGCATCACATTCTATTCAGATGGTATGCGTATTGAGAAAGAGTCTGGTAAAGATCAGATATTCATTTTCTCAGGCGATATAGATATGCTGAGGTTAATCGCTGATAATCTGATGTCATCCTACCGCCAAGAAGCACCGCCAAGATCAGCAAGGTCCACCAAGACTGGATCAACATCCGGCAGTTCTGAAAGAAAGAAGGCCAGAACCCCTACAGTAGTTCAGCAAGAGAGCTTCAAGTCTCCATATGAAATCCTAGAGATTAGTGTCAGCGCATCAATAGAAGAAATTAAGATTGCGTATCGAAAGATGGCGAGCATGTATCATCCAGATAAGGTTGCACATCTGGCACCGGAGTTTCGTGAAATGGCCGAGAGGAAAATGAAAGAAATCAACATAGCTTATGAGGCATTGAAAAGCAGGAAGTGATTTCTGTTTAAGCTACGCAGCCCTTTGTTTGCACAAGCAACGCATAAAACGGGATCGACCGGAGCGCGCGAAGCGGATTTCTTATCGTTAGGCCAGTGCCGCTCGCGCGCCCGGTCATTCCAATCGTTACCCTTCTTCC
>JAKEHD010000681.1 GCA_022615215.1 Blastocatellia bacterium | reverse complement strand
GAAATCTCTGAAGAAAGAAAAAGGGCGGCGCACTCCACATAAGCGTTCCTCTCTGGAAAAATTTTCATTTTGCCCCGCGCGCAGTATATGTTGACAAATACTTCGTTGATATTGCCTCGCACCTTGAGTCCGTCTACCCGCATCTATCGCCCGGCGGAAAGCTGTTTTACATAGTGGGCAACTCCAAATTTTATGATTCGGTCGTGCCTGTTGAAAAGATATATGAGTATCTCTTTCAACAGTGCGGCTTCAGTAACACAAAAGTAGAGGTATTACGCAAGCGCAATTCGAAGAAAGAGCTTTATGAATTTCTCGTATCTGCTCGGAAGCCTTTCGGCCGCCAGGTATTCGATTGACCGATCGATCCCCGAATACGCAGACGAAGTGACCATGCACAAAGCCCTCGCCAATCGACATGAGATAATAGGCGACAGGATGTTATTTGATGAGTGCCCAGCCTTGTTTCTATAAATCGGAGAGCCTTGAATGGCTTACAGCGATATGCCATACTCAACAGGCGCTATGATCTGAGCGTGCTTATGATGGTATAATCGCATGTAGTTTTTGGAAGAGTTTGAGATATTAAAACCCTGGTGAACCTGAAATGCCTGAGCAAGACGACACGATACAATCACAAATAAACGAATGGAGGGATTTAGATTCTGGCGAAGCCATCTTAAAGACGCAATCCGCCCTGAACGAGTTGCTCTCTTTGGATGATACGGATGGCTATCGATTCAGACCTAGTAGATACGCATATCAAACTGCCTGGTGGTTGATTCTCGAAGCATATTCTTACCTGGGTGACGACTTCCCTGAGCCTTCGATCTCTCCGGATGGAGAGGGCGGGATTTCTTTGGACTGGATGAATGATAAACGATTGGTCCGACTGGACCTGCCGGAATCCCCTTCGCGTCGGGCTTACATTTATTATGAAGATGGAGAAAAACACGGAGTAGTTTATACTCTATCTGGTAAGGCTTTGACAGACTGGCTAAAGTGGTTGATGAATGCATAGCGAAGAAACCGAGGGCACATCTCAAGCTCTGCCAAAATTATCATCAGATGATTATGTTCTACGTGCGATAACGAGCGATTATTGGGTCGATAAGAAAACCGGCAAGATCAAACCTCATGCATTTCGCCGCAGAGATGCAGACAAGAAAGGCCTCTCAGTATTTATAGAATCAAATTATTCCATCGAACAATGTATCAGTTCTGCTGATTTTACCTGTCATGCAGTTGGGAGATTGCAAGTTGGTGCGGTGCGAGAATTAGAATTGGATGTGATTCCCGACAGCCTTCATCACGCAAATATAAATACTTCGCTACCCTTTCCTGAAGAAGATGATGATCGGAGAAACTATCTTGCCAATAGGTTGGCTGAAAGGTGTGAGCGGGTGTGGCCATGAGGGTTTGTAGTGCAAAATTTGAATTCAACCCGGAGACTCAATCTTTATGACAGACAAATCTTCACCCGCGCCCGGACGAGCAAATCCCTTCGGGGAGCTTATAGGGCTGACGTTTTCCAGGCCGGAACAGGGGCGCAGCCTCTGTGTGCTGGAAGTGCGCGAGGAGTTGATGAACCCTAACGGCATATTGCACGGCGGAGTGGTTTACTCTATGGCAGACACTGGGATGGGCGCGGCGCTCCATACGCTCCTGCCCCCGGATGAGATGTGCGCGACCATAGAGATCAAGATCGTTTATCTGAGGACCGTCACTTCAGGCACGCTCAGGTGCGAAACCAGGGTCATTCAGAAGGGCAGTAGAATAGCCGTCGTCGAATCGGAAGTGATGAATGATGACAGACTGGTAGCGAAAGCTCTCGGCACGTTTTCCATCCTAAAACGCATAAGAGAATCTTCAGCAGAGTAACACAATCCAATCCTGATTCAAAAAGGCCAGAATCGCGGTATCAGCAATGTGGCCAGAATCCAGAATAGCAGATTCAAAGGTGTGCCCACGCGCAGGAAGTCGGCGAACCTGTACTGCCCCGGCCCGTAAATCAGCGTGTTCGTCTGATAGCCTATGGGGGTCATAAAGCTCAACGACGCGGCGAATGTGATGGCTATGAGAAACGGCCGCGCGTTCAGGTTCAGAGATTGTGCTGTGGCTATGGCTATGGGGGCCAGCAGCGCCGCCGTCGCGTTGTTCGACATCACATTCGTAAGCAAGGTCGTCAACAGAAATAGCGCAGACATTATGGCCACAGGTCCCCACTCGCCGACCCCTTTGATTATCGTATTCGATAGCAGCAGGGCCGCGCCGCTCTTTTCCATCGCTATGCCCAACGGGAGGACGCCTGCAAGCAAAAAGATCACTTTCCATTCTACCGACTGGCGCGCTTCGTCGAGGGTCACACACCCGGTCAGCACAAGCAGTATGCACCCGACTATAGCGCTCACCATTATGGGCAATATGTTGAGCGTGGCAGCGGCGACCACGCCTAAGATGATGGCCAGCGCGGGCAGCATCTTGTGCCTCCTGAATTCGGGCAGCCCGACTTCGGATACGAACACGAACGTCTGGTTCTGCTTCAACTGATCGAGGCGGTCGCGTCGGACTTCTATCAACAGAACGTCGCCTGAGCGAAGCGGCGCGGTGCCAAGCCGTTCGTGCATGATCTCTCCGTGATGGAGTATGGCAAGGGCCGTAGCGCCATAAGTGTTGCGGAACCCGACCTGTTTGAGCGACTTGCCTTCGAGCGGAGAGTTGGGCGCGATCACTCCCTCGACCAGCACAACGTCTTCGGATTCCAGCACCTCATCGCGCCACTTCAGGCCGGATTTAAGGGCCACGCCCTCGCGCTGCTGCAACTGTTTTATCTTCTCGACGTTGCATCGTATGCGCAGAAGGTCGTTGGCCGCAAGCACGGTTTCGCCGCCGGGGAGTTGGAGCGGATGCTTGCCCCTGTAGAGGGTCAGGACATCGAGGTCGAGGTCATGTACGAGGGGCGAATCTCTTAACGTCTTGCCTACGGACTCAGCTTCCGGGAGCAGCACGACCTCCGTAAGGTAATCGCCCATGCCGAATGTTTGAGTCAAATCTCCGGGAGACCTGCGATTAGGAATCAGCCTGACGCCGACCGTCATCATGTAGAGCGTCCCTGCGGCCATCATTATCAAACCGAGCGGAGCGAATTCGAACATGGAGAAAGCAGGCTGGCGATGCTGAACGACTATGGCGCTGACGAGGATATTGGTAGAGGTGCCGATGAGCGTACATACGCCGCCGAACATGGAGGCGAACGAAAGCGGCATCAGCAGCTTTGAAGCGCTGACGCGAGTGTCGCGGGCGAGGCCGAGCACTATGGGCATGAATATCGCCACGGCTGCCGTGTTGTTTATAAAGGCGGATATGATGCCGACCGTTAGCATCATCGTGAGCACGGCAGTCGGCAGACTGTTTTTTCCCAACCTCGTCAAAGCAGTCCCAAGATAGTTGACCGCTCCGGTCTTGAAGAGTCCTGTGCTGAGGACGAACATCGCCCCGACCGTTACTGTAGCCATGTTGCTGAAGCCGGATATGCCTTCCTGTCCGGTTATTATGCCCGACAGCATCAATAGGGTCATGATGCCTAGTGCGACAAGATCGACCGGGTACTTCTCGGTCGCAAAGAGGACGATGGCCGCGACGAGCAAGACCAGAACTATGGCGATTTCGAACGTCATTTCAGAAAGGATGAGGGATGAAGGATGAAGGATGAAAGGCTGGAGTGAAGTATGTCTCTATTCATCCTTCATCCCTCATCCTTCATCCTTTGCCTTTTGCCCCCGATCATCCGGGAAAAAGCGGCCAAAACAAAGGCAGTGTCAATAATACCACCGCGAGTATGACTAAGGTAAGCGGCAGGCCGACCTTTGTGTAATCGGTGAAGCGATAGCCGCCCGGTCCCATTATCATCATGTTGGCCGGGTATATGGGAGTCATGAAACTCGTCGAAGCCGAGACGGCAACCGTCATCATAAGGGCCTGTGGGGAGATGCCCATATTGTCGGCGGTGCTGATCGCTATGGGCGCCATCAATACGACGAGGGCGGCCGGGTGAATGAATTGTACGGCCATCGAGGTCAGTATGAAGAGACCGGCTATAACCGCAACAGGTCCAAGTCCTCCGATAGCGCCTATCACGCCTTCGGCCAGAAAGCGCGCGGCTCCTGTGCGCTCCAAGGCTATGCCGAGCGGCAGCATCCCCGCGATCAGAAAGACGGCCCTCCACTCTATGAAGCGATATGCATCTCCCATACTGAGGCAACCGGTCACAACCATCAGAGCGGCCCCCGCTACGGCGGCGATCGATATATGCACCCAGCCCGCCAGGACCGACACAAGAATGGCCGCGAGCACGAGCACGGCTATGACGGCTTTTTTCGGTTTCGGCGCTTCCTGCACGGTTTCCGTCAGCACGAGGAAATCCGGCTCAGTGCTGAGAACCTTCAATTTCTGTCTCGGCCCGTAGAGCAGCAGAGCGTCGCCGAAACGAAGCGGCATATCGCGCAGGTTGTGATGATAGACCTGTCCCTCGCGCCATATCGCAAGGACGCTGAGTCCGTACTTTTCGCGGAAGTGAAGATCGCTCAGGGTCTTGCCCGTCAGAGTCGAGTGTGGGGACAGGACCGCCTCTACCAGCCCGACCTGGTCGGATTGTAACTGGCTTATGCTGAGGTCGGGCGAGGCCTGGCGGTCTATCCTGAGCGCCTCAAGCCCGCGCAAGGTCACAAGGGCTTCTTCTCCGCCTTCAACAAGCAGAGTGTCTCCGGGCCTGAGTTCCTCCGCCGGGTCGGGCATAAGATGAGTTGTGCCGTCGCGGATGATGCCGAGCACAGTCAGACCGAAGGCGTCGCCAAGTCGGCTGTCGGCGAGCGATTTGCCCGCGACGGCCGATTCCGGCAGGACGCGGACGGCTATGAGTTGTTCGTCCAGGCGATAGACCTCGGCATGCTCCGCGCCCGATACGAGGAAGTCCGGGTCTTCCCTGAGCAGATCGATCTGCGCGCGCGGTCCCTGTATGAGCAGCTTGTCGCTCCGTTCCAGAGGGATTTCTCGAAGCCTCGTTCGCATGGAGACGCCGCCGCGGCGGACTGCGAAGACATTGACCTTGTAGCGACGGCGAAAATCGATCTGCTTGAGCGTCTGGCCCACGAGCGGAGAGCGCGAAGCGAGCGCCACTTCGACTATATCAATATCGGGCGAGATCAGGTTTTCAATCGACAGGGCCTTTTTTTCGATGGCAAGTATTCGCTTGCCGCAGAGATCGGCCAGCAGTTCTGCATCTCCTTTGACCAGTAACCTGTCATCGGCTTGCAGTTGTGTAGAAGGATCGGGAGCCAGTTGAGGTTTTCCGTTGCGAATGATTGCGATGACGCTCAAGGAAAGGGCCGCGCCCAGTCGGCTTTCGGCAAGCGTCGCGCCGACCAGCGGCGAGTTCTCAGGGAGAGTGAGCGCGAACAGCCGTCCAGGTAGATCATAAAACCTTCTCAGGTTGGGTCTGGTTTGATCCGGGGACTGCCTTGTCAGGTCGCGATCAGGGAGCAGTCGCCTTCCCACAAGGACCATAAAGGCCACGCCCGCAATCATCACTATCACTCCTATCGGCGTGAAGTCGAACAGCCGAAAAGGCGCGAGTCCTCGGTCGTGCAGCGCGTCGCTTGCGAGTATATTGGGCGGCGTGCCTATGAGGGTCGTAAGCCCTCCGAGCAGAACGCCGAACGTAAGCGGGATGAGGAGCTTCGAGGGCGAGCGGTTGGTCTGCCGGGCTATATCCATGACCACAGGCAGCATCAATGCCGCCACTCCTACGTTGTTCATAAAGGCCGAGAGCAACCCCGCAACGATCATGATGGTTGCCACCAGCCGCGCTTCGCCATGTCCGCCCATCTTGAGCATCTGTCGGCTGAGGAGGTTTGCTATACCTGCGCTTGAAAGACCGCCGCTGATGATGAACATCGCCCAGACGGTCACGACCGCCGGATTGGAGAAGCCGGAAAGGGCCTCGGACGAAGAGATGAGCTTGGTCAGAGCGAGGGCCACCATCACCATCAGCGCCACCACGTCCATGCGTATCCATTCGGTTATGAAGAGGACGACCGCTACGGCCAGTATGGCAAGGACTATACCGATTTCGAGCGTCATTATGAATCCCTCCTGCAACAGCGCGCTCACAATAAATGTATTCATTCTGCCGCATCAGTATAGTCGCGCCCGCGCGCTCGTGTACAGTGCGGGGAGTAACTTCCTACAAAGAGGGCCAGAGCATATATGGTAGGCCGCCGCCCGATAGACTACCTGATGTTGTGATAGACCGAGGTTCAACTGAGGCGAAAGAGGTGTTAGGGAAAGCGCGATTCGGAGAAAGGATTCATCGGCGAATCCGCTTGATCGTTACTTGGAAGTACCCTGAGTTATTTGCTGGAAATCCATCGTTCACGCCAAGAAATAAAAACCCATCAGCTAATATGGATACTTGAGTTCCTCTCCCAATGAAAAGAGGCTTGCTTATATACTTTGTATAGAGTATGAAATCATCGGTGGGCGGAGGCTGTGCCGCATAGATCATACCGATAAGCCCTCCAGTGGGCGCCCCCAACAGTTTAGGAGGAGCCAATAAGAATCCGATTGTTGACTCGGCCACATGCTTCGAGCCTTCAGGTCCGCATGAACTCCCTCCTTGTCCCCAAACTACTGTGCCTCTAGCATTGTAAAAAGAGATTATATCCCCTTGCTTGACGTAAAGCGCTGTTGGAGTCCAATCCACGTCTCCGGCAACAAATACCTTGAATGGATTGCCACATCCTTGGTTGGGATACCAGGCAGAGTGGTATTCGTTTAATGAAAGCCTAATCCAGGGTAAAACGTCTTTCTTTTGATGTTCTATAATATCCTGCTCAGGGGAAACAAAATCGGGAGTGCCCGCCCCAGGTCCGCTTTTAATCAAATTCCCAAGCCTATCATAACAACACTGTTGCCCATGACCGGCAGCAAGCTCTGTTTCTTCAAACTTATCTGATGCATACCTATGAACTGAACGATAGCAATTCGAAGACGATGGATGGAAACATTCTATATTTGTATTAGATTTTTCCCAATAAGATTCAGAAATCTCTTTGATGTTCTCAGGGCAGCAAGGTAAGTGCTCATACCATCCAGGGAAGTCCCGTTTGATGAGGGCTGCCTCGCGCAATGCATCCTCTCTTGTGTAGTTCAAAAGTAAAGCCGCGCTTTCATATAGGGGCTTTACCCATTTGCACTCTTTTGAGTTCCAGTATGCTCCAGGAGTCCTGTTTGGAGAGTCCCTGGAAGTTTGAGCGGTAGTCAAGCCAATAAATAGAAAACATATCAGGGCGGCCGGAATTGTTTTTCCAATGAGCATTGATTCATTTCTCCTTTCTGCCTCTTATGGACTGTTTCCCTTGAGTCATATTACCTGCTCAACCCTCTTATTGATTCCCTTAAGCGTTAGTAACAATGCCGACAGCAGCGAAACACCAGAGATTGTTTAGATGAATAACGCCGCGTCAGATGCAGGGAGTAGTACAACAAAAGGTGTATGGCAATGTGTTGTTATCGGCCCTTGCACATGCTACTCCGGCGCGATGTCCTGAAACATATTGTGCAACGCGCCAATTAGCGAATTACCTGGAAACTTCCTTTCGCACGAGTGAGAAGACAAACAGGCTTCCGCCGAGAACCGCCAGGGCTGTTCCCACCAAGCCCCCGCCCCAGGCGACGAGCATAATAATGGTGTAGTATGGCTGGTTGATTATGTAGTTGTTCGGGTTGTTCAATCTTTCCCACACGCCCATGTTGGGCGAATGTGAACTGGCCCATACCCCTAGTGCTACGCCAACGAAAATGCCGAACAGCCCCATACCACCAAGCACTATGCCTACAATCGCTTTTCTATTCGCCATGAGTTATAACCTCCATTTGCGGCAATTCATCATTAACCTCGACTGAAGCCGCGCAGGGGGTTCGTCATTATTCTCTCCGTACAAATACTGCCGGTCCCATAAGCGGCATATTGCAGGTGAGAGTGTCCCCTTCTGTTGGCATACAAACAAAGGGGTTGTTCATCCCTGATTGAGGTTTGACGATTACCCGATCACCCTTTATTTCGTACTCGACGGGGATGCGGTCTCTCGGATCACTCCCATCACGGATGATCATCATATCCTTGGTGAACTCAACATCGCTGGGACAAAGTGTGCAATTTTTCAATGTGTCCTGATGAGGCTTCCACTTCCCAAGAATCGGATTCTTAATGGCTGGATTGTTGAAAATCGGATTTTTGCCGGGCGAGCAGGAAACTGCAATCAAGCCAGATAGCAGAACAAACAGGGCAAATGCTTTTCGACCTTTTTCTATTTCATCATAGCTCATTAGTTTGTGTTCCTTTCTTTTGAATCGGAAACAGGCTGATTATTCAAATCACTATCAATCTCTTTACAACTTTGATTCGCGCCTTTGAGCCGCTGGATTAGCGAATAATCAGGGTCAAAATTGCGCTGCGTTTTTTATCGGTCCATTGCCCGGTAAAGACCAACTGATAGACTCCAGGCTTCGCTTTGTTCTTGAGTTTCAAAGTGAACTTTTTCTCCGCGCCGGAAACTATTTGATTGAGAGAAGGTTTGACCTTGATTTTATCTTCATTGAAAGGCGGCTTGACGAAGACAGGTTCCGAGAGACCCCCCGTTCGATTGATTTTGAGAACGACTTCCACGCTCGAACCCGGCGTGGATTCTATAGTTGACTGGTCAAAGCTCAGTGAAAAATCAGGCCCTCCGCTTTGAGTGATGGAAACTGATGTTGCAAAAGTTCCGGTTCCATAACTGACGACAATAGTCGCTAATCTGGTTGGCCCAACGTTAGGTTCTACAAAGTAACCTATTTGAGTAGGAGGGAAACAGCTTCTATTCTGTCCCGGGAGAGGAAAAGCTGGGATTAGTTTCAACCAGGTATCGCTGCTATGAGCAGTCACCAGATTTTTATCGCAAAACGACGCTGTGCATCCGGGCTTTCCAATCACATCAATCAACCCTGGTCCCCCAGAAGAAGGAATGCTGATAGAAGTAGGAAGAGTAAAAACCTGACACCCACTGCCAAACTGAAAGACGTTGAAAGCTATATCCCCAACCGTAATTTTTCCTGATCGTTTGAAAAAGTTCGAGTTAGGGGCAACATTGAAGGATATAGTCCCGCTTCCTTTTCCGCTTCTATCGGAGGTTATCGTGATCCAGGTTGAATCACTGACAGCAGTCCATTCACACTGTGAACCAGTAAAGAAGCTAAAGGATGCCGAAAAGGATGGCCCGATTCCTAATGGTAATGAGCGACCATCTTCAAGAAAAGCTCGATATCCATTATTGGAAGAAAAGGGTAAACGAGGGGGAAGACTAAAGGAACACCCTGTGCCTGAGCCGCCGGAGAGCAGGACACATTGAGAGAATTCCGACGTTCCTGAAGGGCCGGTCGCTGTCGCTGTTATCGACCATCCATCCGGTACAGTTACAGGCAAAGTGATGTTGAACAAGACGGCCGGAGTATTCCCTGTCGTCAAATCCACACCGCCTAAAAACAACTCTCCCTGTCTTGAGTTCGAGGAATTGCACTCGCGGCTGGCATAAAAATCAAGACATGTGCATCGAACCTTACAATTATTCTCGTCTAACTTTATTGGAACTATGTGGTAGTCCTCGCCATCGTTGGCTTTG